>JAYSCE010000280.1:718-5909 GCA_041915035.1 Xanthobacter sp. | reverse complement strand
CCTGTGGACCGCCCTGAAGGACTCCGGCGTGTGGCGCGGCGAGATCTGGAACCGGCGCAAGGACGGCACGCTCTACCTGCAGCAGACGGTCATCAGCACGGTCTATGGCCGCACCGGCGCGCCGGAAAGCTATGTGGGCGCCTTCAACGACATCACCCAGGCGCGCCGTTCCGAGATCGAGGTGGACCGCCTGACGCGCTATGATTCCCTCACTGGCCTGCCCAACCGCACCCTGACCTATTCCCTCATCGAGCACGCGCTGACCCGCGAGGGCACACGGTGCGCCGTGCTCTACGTCGATATCGAACATCTCAAGACCATCAACGACAGCCTCGGCTTCGCCGCCGGGGACAGGGTGCTGCGCACGGCCGCCCAGCGCATCCGCAGGACGGTGCCGGAAGACGCCACGATCGGCCGCTACGGCGCCGACGAATTCGTCGTGGTGATCGACGGGAGCGAGGGGCCGAAGGAAGCGGTGAGCCTCGCCGTGCGCCTCATCGAGGCGCTGGCCGAGCCGTTCGCGGCGGAGGGCGTCGCCGATCTCTTCGTCAACGCCAGCATCGGCATCAGCCTCTATCCCGAGGACGCCGGCGACGCCACCACCCTGCTCCAGCATGCCCATTCCGCGCTCTACCAGGCGAAGAGCCGGGGCGGGCGCACCTATGCCTTCTACACCGACGCCCTGACCCGCGACGCGCTGGCGCGCGTGCAACTGGTGGCCAATCTCCGCCGGGCGGTGGCCGAGCACGAATTCACCGTCCACTATCAGCCCATCGTGCGGCTCGAGGACCAGGCCATCGTCGGCGCCGAGGCGCTGGTGCGGTGGATCACCCCCGAAGGCGAGATGATCGGCCCCGACCGCTTCATCCCCGTGGCCGAGGAGACTGGCCTCATCGTCCCCCTGGGCGACTTCGTGCTGGCGACCGCCTGCACCCAGATGGCGGCGTGGCGGAAGGCGGGGCTTCCGTGCGGATTCGTCGCGGTGAATATCTCCGCCGGTCAGCTCAACGCGACCGACATTTGCGCCCGGACCGAGGCGGCGCTGGCCGCCGCCGGGGTGCCGGCTGACAGTATCGAATTTGAAATCACCGAAAGCATGCTTTTCGGTGCCGATACCGGTGCGGAATCGAAGCTGAAACGCATCGCCGAACTGGGTGTCAGGATCGCCATCGACGATTTCGGCACCGGCTATTCCTCCCTCTCCTACCTCAAGCGCTTCCCCATCTCGCGGCTCAAGATCGACAAGAGTTTCGTCGACGACCTGCCCCATTCGACGGTCGACGGCGAGCTGGTGCGCGCCGTGATCGCCATGGGCCGGGCACTGCACATCGAGATCCTCGCGGAGGGGGTGGAGGACGCCGGCCAGATGGCCTTCCTCGCCACCAACGGCTGCACCTTCGGGCAGGGCTATTTCTGGAGCCGCCCGCTGCCGCCGGAGCGGTTCGAGGCCTTGTTTTCCAACGGCTTCGGGGCCGCCGGCGCCAAGTCCGCAGCGCACTGACAGCGGACTTTCGGGGCGCTCCCCGCCTTCGCGCGCGAGCGTTTGGCTGTCCGTTTGTCTGTTCCGAATATTGTCGTACAATCAGTTTACATTCTGCGTGGCAGGTGCCACACTCCCTCCGTTGAAGACGACAAGGCGGCCCGCCAGACGGCCGCGCAGGGAGCCCCGGGAATGGCCGTTCGCGTCGAGGAAAAAGGCAATGGCGTCATCGTGTTGACGCTGGTGGGACAGGGCGAGCCGAATCATCTGGACACAGAGGCCCTTCTGGACCTCGCCGAAGCGGCCAAAAGCCTTGCAAATCAATCGAGTATGCGGGCCTTGGTGGTCCGGGGGGAGGGCGCCAACTTCTGCGGCGGGCGGGTCGGCAAGAAGGGCCTGACCCGCGCATCCGAGGTTGCGGACGACCTCAACGCCATCCTCAAGGTGAACGCCGCCTTCGCCGCTCTTCCGGTGCCGACAATCCTTGCCGTGGAAGGACTTGCGCTCGGCTGGGGCTTCGGCATGTCGGCCCAGGCGGACTATGTGGTCGCGGCCGAAAATGCCCGCTTCGCCCTGCCGGAAATGTCCCACGGCATGCCGCCGCTGATCGTGCTGTCCTACCTGTTCCGCTTCGTGCCCTACAAGAGAGGCTTCGAGCTGTCCCTGTCCAGCCGGGAAATTTCCGCTGCTGACGCAGAGGGTTACGGCATCGTCACATCGGTGGTGCCACCCGGCTCCGCCTTCGCCGAGGCGCTGCGGGTCGCCGATTTTATCGCCGCCCAGGACGCCAAGTCCATCACACTGCTGCGCAAGTTCGGCCGCGAGGCGGCAGGGCTCTCCGATCCGCAGCGCAGCGAATACGCGGTCTCGCTCATGAGCGTCCTGCTCGCCGAGCGGGCGCAGAAAGCCCATGGCTGAGGCCGGAGCGGGAGGCTTCCCATGCGCGTGCTGGTGACGGGAGGGGCAGGCTTCCTCGGAAGCCACGTGGCTGCGGCGCTCGCTGCCGCCGGCCATGGCGTCGTGAGCTACGACATGGCTGCTCCGGGGCCGGAAGCCCTCGCAACGTTTGCCGCAGCGGAGGTGGGCGACGTCGTCCATGCGCTCGGCCAGACCACCGACCTCGCGCGTCTCATGGACGTGTGTCGCACCGAGCGCATCGAGGCCATCGTCCACAGCGCCGGCATCGTGGGGCTGGAGACCTCCCTCGCCCAGCCGGCGGCGACCTACCACACCAACATCACCGGCATGGTGAATGCCTGCGAAGCGGCACGGCAACTCGGTATGGCGCGGCTCATCTATCTGTCGAGCAATGCCGCCTACCATGGCGGGGACGGCACGCCGCTGAAGGAGACCGATCCGGTCTTCTCGGTGGTGCGGGGCAATCCCGCCGGTCACTACGGCACCACCAAGATGGCCTGCGAGGCCATCGGCCTCGCCTACGCTTCCTTCCACGCACTCGACGTGATGGCGCTGCGCGTGACTGCCATCTATGGCCTCGGCATGCGCACGCCCATGTTCATCAAGCCCATGGTGGAGGGGGCGGTGCTGGGCCGGCCCGTGCGGTTTGCGACCGGCGGGCCGATGAAGCGGGACTATACCTACGTGCCCGACTGCGCCAAGGCCGTCGTGCGCGCCCTCGCGGTAGCGGCGCAGCCCGAAGGTGCGCAACGCGTCTTCAACGTGGCGGCGGGGCAGGCGACAGCGGCGGCGGATGTGGCGCAGATCGTCCGGCAGGTGGTGCCGGGCGCCGATATCGAGATCGGCGACGCGCTGTCGCCACTGGAGGAGGTGAATGCGCGCATGCGCGCCTCCCTCGACATTTCCGCGGCGCGCGCGGTGCTCGGCTGGGCGCCGGATTTCACGCTGGAACAGGGCATCCGCGACTACGCGGAGCGTTTCCGCGCCTTCATCGGCGCGGGCGGGGCTCACCCGAGGGGGCAGGCGGCATGAGCGCACAGACGGTCCCCACCTACGAGGTCTTCGCCATCCGCTACGCCACGCGCGATGCGAAGCGGGCGGATAATTTCATCGGCGGCGACCCCCACGACGCGCCCATGCCGCTCGACTATTACGTCTGGGCCATCGTCGGCGAGGCGCGCAGCTTCGTGGTGGATACGGGCTTCAATGCCGAGGTCGCGGCGCGCCGCAAGCGCGATTTCCTGCGCTGCCCGGCAGAGGCGCTGAAGCTGGTGGGGCTTGATCCGGCGACCGTGCAGGATGTGATCCTCACCCACCTGCACTACGACCATGTGGGCAATTTCGACCTCTTCCCCGCCGCGACCTTCCACCTCCAAGAGGCGGAAATGCACTATGCGGTGGGGCGCTACATGCGCTACCGCCGCCTGCGCCATTCCTTCGAGGTGGAGGATGTGGTGGGCATGGTCCGCGCCAATTATGCCGGCCGCGTCAGCTTCTATGACGGCGGCGCGGAACTCGCGCCGGGGGTGACGCTGCATCCCGCGCCGGGGCATTCCGCCGGGCTCCAGTTCGTGCGGGTCAATACGCGCCGCGGGCCGGTGGTGCTGGCATCGGACGTAACCCATTTCTACGAGAACATGGACACCGAACGCCCCTTCGTCACCGCCTTCCACGTGGGATGCATGCTGGAAGGCTTCGACCGGCTGAAGGCGGCCGCGCCCTCGCCGGACCATATCGTCCCCGGGCATGATCCGCTGGTGATGAAGCGCTACCGGCCGCCGAAGCCGGAGCTCGAAGGCATCGTCGTGCGGCTCGACGAACCGCCCGTCATCTGATTTCGTCACCGCAGACGGCGCAGTGAATCCACCGGGACCGCAGCCAAGGACGCCAGCCAAGGAAACCCGAAATGACCACGCCAGCCAGCCTTGCAGCCATGCACCAGGCGGCATCGCTCAAGAAGCAGGTGATAGAGGCCCTGCGCACCGCCATCCTCGAAGGGCGCTTCCAGCCGGGCGACCGGTTGGTGGAGCGCGAGATCTGCGAGATGTTCCAGGTGAGCCGCACGCTGCTGCGGGAGGCGCTGAGCCAGCTCGCGGCGGAGGGTATCCTGCAGATCATCCCCCATCGCGGGCCCATCGTCGCCATCTATACCGCCGAGGATGCGCGCTCGATCTATGAGCTGCGCGCGACGCTGGAGGAGATGGCGGGTCGCTGCTTCGCCGAGCGGGCCACGGAGGCCGAGCACAAGGCGCTCGAGAGCGCCTTCGCCGCATTCAGGAAAGCCAGCCGGGGCAAGCCGGGCAGTGATCTCCTGCTGGTGAAAACCGCCTTCTATGCGGCACTCACGGCCGGCGCGCACAATCCGATGCTGGAGGACATGCTGCGCATGATCCACTGGCGGGTCACCATGCTGCGCGCCCACACGCTGTCCCAGCCGGGCCGGCTGGCGAAGAGCCTTAGTGAAATCGGCGACATCATGGAGGCCATCGCCCGGCGCGATCCCGAGGCGGCCGGACAGGCCTGCCGTCGCCATGTGATGAACGCCGCCGCCATCGCCGATGCGGTGCTCACCGCCAAGGAGGCCGAGCGCGATCGGCCGGTTCGCAAGCGGGGCGCGAAGGAAACGTCCAGGGACAAGGGGGCCGCCGTTCCGCCCGCAGGCGAGCCGCGCCTCGCCCGCATGTAGTCCGCCTTCAGGCGCGGTGGCCGCGCTTCTTCTTCGAGAATACCCGTGCTCCTGCTTTGGCGGGGGATTAATGGCGCACGCCCCGCGTGGACCGCCGAGGAGCTTGC
>JAYSCE010000280.1:0-708 GCA_041915035.1 Xanthobacter sp. | reverse complement strand
CGTGATGCCCCATGCCGACCCGTCAAGTCCGACGCTTCCGAGGCTCTCCCCGACGCTGCATCAGGTGCGCGCCGGTCGCCGCGGTGCTCCCCTGGTGGTGCTCATCCATGCCGTCGCGCTCGACCTGACCTATTGGGACCGGCAGTTCGGCGTGCTCGCCGAACGCTTTGATGTGATCGCCTACGACCTCGGCGGCCACGGCGCCTCGCCCACGCCCAGCCTGCCCCCGAGCTTCGACGATGCGGCCGCCGATCTCGCCCGGGTCATCGCCGCCGCAGGAGCGGGGCCGGCCTGCGTGGTGGGGCTGTCCGTGGGCGGCATGATCGCCCAGACGCTGGCGCTCGCGCGCCCCGATCTCGTGCGCGCGCTCTGCCTGATGGATACGGTGAGCACCTTCGCCGACGCAGGACGCCAGGCGGTGCGCGCGCGTGCCGCGCAGGTGCGGGCGGGCGGCATGGAAGCGATCGTCGCGCCGACGCTGGAACGCTGGTTCACGGCCGGCTTCGCCGAGCGGCGGCCCGACGTGCTCGACCGGGTCGCGAAGACCTTGCGCGCGGCCGATCCCGACCTTCACGCCGCCATGTGGGACATGATCTCGACTCTGGACGTGGCGCCACGCCTCGGCGAGATCGCGAAGCCGACGCTGGTGATGGTGGGGGAGAAGGACCCGACGACGCCCGTCGCGGCATCCGAATTTATCGCGCGCGG
>JAYSCE010000279.1:2785-5914 GCA_041915035.1 Xanthobacter sp. | reverse complement strand
AGGCCAATTTCCCCACCCGCATCTCCTTCCAGGTGACCTCGAAGATCGACAGCCGAACCATTCTCGGCGAGATGGGCGCGGAGACGCTGCTGGGGCAGGGCGACATGCTGTTCATGGCTGGCGGTGGACGCATCAGTCGCGTCCACGGCCCGTTCGTCTCCGACGGTGAGGTTGAGAAGGTCGTCGCCTTCCTGAAAGCCCAGGGCGGGCCGGACTACATCGATGAGGTGGTGCTTGACGAGGATGCCGTGGCCGAGGACGACGACGAGGCGGTCTTCGACCGCTCCGGCATCGCCGACGCCGGTGGCGACCTCTACGAGCAGGCGGTGGCCATCGTCATGCGAGACCGCAAGGCCTCCACATCCTACATCCAGCGCCGCCTGCAGGTGGGCTACAACAAGGCCGCGAGCCTGATGGAGCGCATGGAGACTGAGGGCATTGTCGGCCCGGCCAACCACGCCGGCAAGCGTGAGATCCTGACCTTTTCCCGTCCGGGGTGAGGGCGAACCCCGCCCTTGCCTCCGGCGCGCCCTCGGCTACCTTGTCCCGATGATCCGGGCCAACCGGACGCGCGGTCGGGGCGCGGGATCGGGAGACGTTCAGTGGTGCAACCCTTCAGCGTGGTCCAGGGAGGCCGCATGGCTCAGGCATGCGCGGTCGGGCTGCGCGACATCTCCATCGCCTTTCCCGGCGCCAGTCGTGCGGCTTCACCATTCGTCGCGGTACAGGGCGTCAATCTCGAGGTGGCGGATGGCGAGTTCGTCGCCATCGTCGGCCCCACCGGCTGCGGCAAGTCCACCCTTCTCAACGCGACGGCCGGCCTGCTCAAGCCGGCCTCCGGGACGGTGACGATCCACGGTACGCCGCTCTCCGGCCTCAACCGCGCGGCCGGGTATCTCTTCCAGGCCGAGGCCCTGTTTCCGTGGAAGACGGCGCTCGACAACGTGGCCATCGGCCTAGAGGTCGCCGGTATCGAGACGGAGGAAGCGCGCAGTCGCGCCCGCAAGTGGCTGTCCCGCGTGGGCCTTGCCGCCTTCGCCGATCGCTATCCTCACCAGCTTTCCGGCGGGCAAAGGAAGCGTGTCGGCCTAGCCCAGGTGCTGATCCGCGATCCCAAGATCCTGCTTATGGACGAGCCTTTCGGCCCGCTCGACGCCCAGACCCGCCAGATCATGGGCAACCTCCTGCTCGACCTGTGGAGCCAGGACCGCAAGGCGGTGATGTTCGTGACCCACGACCTGGAGGAGGCGATTTCGCTGGCAGACCGGGTGGTTATCATGGGGGCGGGGCCGGCCTCGCGCATCATCGGCCAATGGCGCGTGCCCATCCCCCGCCCGCGCGACATCGACGTGCGGCTGGAGCCCGCCTTCCACCACCTTCACCGCGAGATCTGGGCGGCGCTGAAGGACGAGGTGGTGAAGGGCTATCGCCAGTCCGAGGTCGCGAGCTGAGCCATGCGCAACCGTTTAACCCTGTTCACTTTGCAGGTGCTGGTGGCGGTGGTGCTAATCGCCATCTGGCATTTCGGCTCCACCGTGAAGGTCTCGATCGCGGCGCTCTCGCCGAAGCCCTTCTACCCGCTCGATCCCTTCTTCTTTTCGACGCCCCTGGCGGTTTTCGAGCGTACCTTCAAGGACTTCTACACCGGAGTTATTTGGTATCACCTCGGCATCACGCTGCTTGAAACTATGCTCGCATTCGCCATCGGCGCGCTCGGCGGTGTGCTGGTCGGCTTCTGGTTCGCCCGCAAAGCCATGATCGCTGCGGTGTTCGATCCCTATGTGAAGATGGCCAATGCGCTGCCGCGCGTCGTGCTGGCGCCCATCTTTGCCCTGTGGCTGGGGCTCGGCATCTGGTCCAAGGTGGCGCTGGGCGTCACGCTGGTGTTCTTCATCGTTTTCTTCAATGTCTATCAAGGTGTTAAGGAAGTCAGTCCGACGCTGCTCGCCAACGCTCGGATGCTGGGCATGAGCGAGCGGCAGCTGATGCGGAACGTGTTCTGGCCCTCGGCCCTCACCTGGATGTTCTCCTCGCTCCATACCGCCGTCGGCTTTGCGCTGGTGGGAGCGGTGGTGGGGGAATATCTCGGTTCGGCAGCGGGGCTGGGCTATCGCATCCACCAGGCGGAGGGGGTGTTCGATGTCACCGGCGTGTTTTCGGGCATGCTGGTGCTCTCCATCTTCGTCATCATCATCGACACGGTGGTGAGCGCCATCGAGAACCGCCTGCTCGTCTGGCGCCCCGCGCCGGCGACGCAGGCGTAAAGAAAAACGGGAGGAAAATCATGAGGATGCTCAAGCTTGCGGTGGCCGCGCTCGCGCTCGCCTTGGCCGTGCCGGCCAGCGCCCAGCCGGCGGCGAAGGCAGAGAAGCCGAAGCTCACGCTGGGGGTCGGCGGCAAGCCGCTGCTGTACTATCTCCCGCTGACCATCGCCGAGCGGAAGGGCTTCTTCAAGGACGAGGGGCTGGATGTCGCCATCAATGATTTCGGCGGCGGAGCCAAGTCTTTGCAAGCGCTTATCGGCGGCTCCATCGATGTGGTGACGGGCGCCTACGAGCACACGATCCGCATGCAGGCCAAGGGCCAGGACATTGTTTCGGTTATCGAATTGGGCCGCTTCCCGGGGATCGTGCTGGTGGCGCGGAAGGATCGGCCGATCAAGTCGGTGAAGGATCTGAAGGGCGCGAAGATCGGCGTGACGGCGCCGGGCTCCTCGACGAATTTTTTCGTCAATTTCCTGATGGCGAAAGATGGTCTGAAGCCGGATGACGCCTCCTACGTAGGTGTCGGCGGTGGAGCCTCTGCCGTGGCGCAGATGAAGCGTGGCGAGATCGATGCCATGTCCAATCTCGACCCCGTCATTACCAAGCTGGAGGACGACGGGGACGTCATTGTTCTGGCCGACAGCCGAACGGAAGCTGGAAACGAGAAGATTTTCGGCGGCGAGAATCCGGCTGCCGTGCTCTACATGAAGCGCGACTTCGTGGAGCAGAATCCGGTCACCACGCAGAAGCTGGTGAACGCATTCTACAAGGCGCTTCAATGGCTTAAGACGGCCACCCCGGAGGATGTGGCGGCGGTGGTGCCCGAGGAATATCTGCTCGGCGACAAGGCGCTCTACCTCAACGC
>JAYSCE010000279.1:0-2775 GCA_041915035.1 Xanthobacter sp. | reverse complement strand
AAGAACTCGCTGCCGATCTATTCGCGCACCGGCCTGATCCCCGAAGCGGGTATGAAGAACGCCCTCAACATGTTGGTGGAGTTCGATCCTGAGCTGAAGGCGGCGAAGATCGACCTCGCCAAGACGTTCGACGGCTCCTTCGTGGCGAAGGCGGCGGCGGGCAAGTGAACCGGCCCCGGTTCAGATGACTTTCACCACGTTGCCGGGGGGCATTCACCCCCGGTATCGGTGGGGTTCGGCAAGAGGTCCGGTGACAAGTTCGGGAGCGACGGGCGAAAATCTTCCCCGCCGCCCTTGAACCGCCGTGATTGATCCCTATCTTCCCATCAACCCCAGCCGATGGATGCGGCGCGCTTCGAGCGCAGACGCTTCCGGGAGACGGACGGATGTACTCCGATCCCGATCGAGCAACTCGCAGCTGAGCAGCTCTCATCACGAGCAGTTCGTTTCCGAGCAGATCGCACCACGGCACGGGGTGTTCGTTCCTCCGCGTTCCATTTTGATGGGATAGCGGAGGGGCGAGCCGAGCGGACAAGTTCGTCGACGGCCTCTTCTTCGTTTCCTTCGGGCCGCGACGCAAAAGCCTTCCCCAAGCACGAACCTGTCCTGAACTGCGTCCCGTTGCGCCGCGACCTTTATCTGTCGCGTGTCGCCGGGACAATCGGCGCCTTTCGGGACACTCCCGGAAAGCGTTTCTACAGGAGGCCTCCATGGCCACGGGTACTGTCAAGTTTTTCAACGCCCAGAAGGGCTTCGGCTTCATCGTTCAGGATGAGGGCGGCCCCGACGTGTTCGTCCACATCTCCGACGTGGAGCGCTCCGGCATGTACGGCCTGAACGACGGCCAGAAGGTCTCGTTCGATGTCGTCCCGGACAACCGCGGGAAGAGCAAGGCTGCGAACCTCGCCGCCCTCTGACGCATCACGGCGTTGACAGAAAAGGCCCGGTCGTCGCGAGACGGCCGGGCCTTTTTCATGCCGGGTGCGGGACATCACTTGAGGACGTAGACCGTCGCGCCCACGCGCACGCGGTTGTAGAGGTCCACCACGTCGTCATTGGTCATGCGAAAGCAGCCCGACGACACCGCCTGCCCGATGGTCTCCGGCTCGTTGGAGCCGTGGATGCGGTAGAGGCTGGAGCCGAGATACATGGCGCGGGCGCCGAGCGGGTTGTCGATGCCGCCGGGCATGTAGCGCGGCAGATCGGGACGGCGCTTCAGCATCTGGGAGGGGGGCGTCCAGGAGGGCCATTCCTTCTTCGCGCTCACCGTCTTGACGCCGGACCAGCGGAAGCCGTCGCGGCCGACGCCGATGCCGTAGCGGATGGCCTGGCCCCGCGACGTCACGTAATAAAGGCGGCGCTCGGACGTGATGATGACGATGTTGCCCGGGGCATATTTCGGGTCGATGGAGACCATCTGCCGGCCGATGGGCGAGGTGCTGCCCACGACGCCGACATTGCCGCCGCCGAAGAACTTGTTGAAATTGAAGATGTCATAGCGGTCGTCGGCCTTGGCCGAGCCGCTCGCCACCAGTGCGGCGATGCCTGCGAAAACAAGCGATTTCAGCTTCATCATGGCTCTGCGTCTCGGATGGACCGGAGCGCGAACGACCATCGAGCACGCCCGGACACGTCGGCAACACCGCTTTGTCGCCACAAAACGGACAAGACTGCAACCGCTTTGTGGCGCGCGGGTTCCCGGCCCACGGGAGTGTGAAGCTTTTTTCCGGTTGTCGCGCAGCCCTGACCTAACGCTCTGACGCAGCGGCAGCAAAGGCCGCGAGCGTGGCGTTGAAGCGGTCCGCGGCCTCGATGAAGGGGGCGTGGCCGACGCCCGCATAGAGGTCCAGCCGGGCACCGGGAATGGTTGCGGCGATATGCTCCGCCATGGCCTGGGCGACCACCTCGTCCAGCGCGCCCTGCGCCACCAGCACCGGCACGTCGAGGCCCTTCAGCAGCGTCTCATAATCCGCCGTGCGGCCGAACAAGGCGGAGCGGACCTGCGGAGGCACCATCATGTTCACCGCCAGCAATTGCTCGAACAGCGGCTGGGGGATGGGCGCGGCGAAGCAGCGGCGCAGGAAGGTGCGGGTGGCGGCGATATTCTCCTCGACGTCCATGCTGCACATGAGGCGCATCAGCCGGTTGCAGGTGCCGTAGAAGCGGCGTTCGTTGGCGGTCACGGCATCCACGAAGACGATGCCGCCGATGCCGGCTGTTCCCTGCACGGCCAGATAATCGCCGATGATCCGCCCGGCATAGGACCAGCCCACCAGAACCGGGCGCTCCAGCCCCCAGCCGCGGATCACCGCATCGAGTTCGCCGGCCCACACCTCGGCCGATTGATAGGCGGCGGGATCGGTCGGCCGATCGGAGGCGCCATGGCCGCGGAAATCGTAGGTGACGAGCCGGCAGCCGGCCAGCGCCGGGCTCGCCGTCTGACGGCTCCAGCACAGGCCGGACTGGGAGAAGCCGTGGATGAACACCACCGGCGCGCCCCCGGCCGGCCCGAAGGCGGCGCTGGCGATGCCGACGCCGTCCGGCGTGAGGATGCGGCGGACCTCGCGGTCGGCGGGGGGAGGGGTGGGGGCGGGGGCGTTCATGGTCGGGTTCCGGCTGACGGGTCGAGGGCCGCTTTAGCATCACGGGTGCGCGGGCTTAAGGGGGGCGGCGTTCGCACCCCGGACCAGCGACGGCGCAGCCGGAGCGCCGAGCCGGGGTCCAGGGGAAAGGTTGGCTAAGCCGGCAATGCCCCGACACCCTTTCCGCTTGAGC
>JAYSCE010000278.1:0-5934 GCA_041915035.1 Xanthobacter sp. | reverse complement strand
GGATGTAGAAGCCATAGGGCCCGCGCTTCATCGTGACCTTCTCGCCGGTCACGGGATCCTCGCCGAGTTCCTGCTCCGCCGGCGCGCCGCCCTCGCCGCCGCCGGCATCCAGGCCGAAGGGGCGCGTATAGCGGCATTCCGGGTAGTTGGAGCAGCCGATGAAGGCGCCGGTCCGGCCGAGCCGCAGCCCCAGCCGCCCATTGCCGCAGGTCGGGCAGAGCCGCGGGTCGGACCCGTCCGCGCGAGCCGGGAAGATGTGCGGGCCGAGATCCTCGTCCAGCGCATCGATCACGTCGCGGATCTTGAGGTCGCGCGTCGCCTCGACGGCCGCCGAGAACTCGGACCAGAAGGCGCGCATCACCGCGCGCCAATCCACCTGGCCGGCGGAGATCTCGTCGAGCTTCTCCTCCATCGCCGAGGTGAAGCCCGTATCCACGTATTTCTCGAAGAACCGGACCAGGAAGGTCGTGACCATCCGCCCGAGATCCTGGGCGATGAAGCGCCGCTTCTCGAGCGTCACATACTTCAGGTCCTGCAGCCGTTGCAGGATCGAGGCGTAGGTGGACGGCCGCCCGATGCCCAGTTCCTCCAGCCGCTTCACCAGCGACGCTTCCGAATAGCGGGGCGGCGGCTGGGTGAAGTGCTGGCTGGCGGTGACCTCGCCGCGCTTCAGCGGATCGCGCTCGGCCATCGGCGGCAGGATGCGGCTGTCCTCGTCTTCCACCGGCGCGCCGGCGGTGGCGATGCCGGCGCGGGCATCGGCGGCGCGGTCGTCCTCATCCTCGCGATACAGCTTCAGGAAGCCGTCGAAGCCGAGGGAATCCAGCACGTATTTCAGCCGCGCCTTCTTGCGGTCGGTGCGGTCGCCGGTGTCGATGAAGGCGCGTACGATGGCCGCCGCCACGTCCACCGCCTCGTCGGGGCGCACCACGATGCCGGTGTCGCGGGCGAAATCCTTGTGGCCGGTGATGCCGCCCAAGACGAGGCGCAGCCAGACGCCGGGCGCAATGCCGAAGCCGTCCATCACCTCCACCGCCTGGAAGCCGATGTCGTTGGTGTCCTCCAGCGCGCCGATGGTGCCGGCACCGTCGAAGGCCACGTTGAACTTACGCGGCAGGCCGTACATGTCGCGGCTGTTCAGGATGTAATGGTGCCACGCGCTCGCCAGCGGGCGGGTGTCGAGGAGTTCCTGCGGGTCGATTCCGGCGGTGGGGGTGCCGGTGACATTGCGGATGTTGTCCGCGCCGGAGCCCTTCGCCGTCAGGCCGAGGGAGACCAGCCCCTCCAGCACGGCGATGCCATCGGTCGGCGGGATCTCGCGGATCTGGAGATTGGCGCGGGTGGTGATGTCGGTGTAGCCGCCGCCATGGCGCGCCGCGATGTCGGCGACGCCGCGAAACTGCCAGTGGGTGAGGATGCCGCCGGGAATGCGCATGCGGCACATGAAGCTGTCCTGCGCGGGGGCGACATAGAACAGGCCGTGATACTTCCAGCGCAAGATGTCCGGGCCCTTGGGGAAGACGCCGTCGCGGGCGGCGGCACGCATGCGGTCGTAGGCGTCGAGGCCCAGTTCCTCGCGCTTTGCCTTCTCCTCGGGGGTGAGCTTCTTTCCGGCCGCTTCCGTGCGGGCCATGGCGCGATGGCTCGCGGCATCCGGGCCGGTCATCTCGGCAACGGAGGCGGCTGCGGGCGCGGGCGCGCTGCGGGCGATCTGCACCGCCTTGGCGCCGGAGACGAAGCCTTCCAGATAGCGCTTCTGGTCGATGGTGAAATCGGCGCCCATGGGGTTTCCTTTCTTCTTCTTGTCAGGCTGCGGCGGCCACCGCATCGCGCCCGAAAGCAAGCTCCGTGCGCATGGCGGCGATGGGGGTGCGGCGGGTGATGAGATCGAGGTAGAAGAGGCCGTCCGCCGTGTCGCCGAACAGCACGGCACCGGCGAGCAGGCCGTCCTTCACGATGAGCCGGCGGTAGATGCCGAGCCCTCGGTCGGTGAGCACGATATCCTCGGTGCCCGGCCCTCCCGTCACATCTCCGGCGGAGAAGACGGGGACGCCAGACACCTTGAGATTGGTGGAGACGACGGAGCCCTCATAGCGCGCATCCTCCCCGGCAAGACGGCGGGCGAGGACGCCCGCCTGCTCATAGGCCGGGGCGACGAGGCCGTAGGTCATGCCGCGATGCTCGGCGCATTCGCCAATGGCGAAGATGTCGGGATCGGACGCGGCGAGGGTGTCGTCCACGACGATGCCGCGCTTCACGTCGAGCCCCGCCGCGCGGGCGAGGTCCGCATTGGGGGTGACGCCGCAGGCCACCACCAGGATGTCGGCGGGAAGGATGCGGCCGTCCTTCAGGCGCAGGCCGGTGACATGGCTTTCGCCCTCTATGGCCTCGCTGGCGGCGCCGAGCAGCACCTCGATGCCCTTCGCCTCCACCGCGCGCTTCAGGAAGGCGCCGGCCGCGGCGTCGAGCTGGCGCTCCATCAGCCGGTCCATGAGGTGGACGAGGCGGGTCTCGACGCCCGCGCCGGCAAGGCCCGCCGCCGCCTCGATGCCGAGGAGCCCACCGCCGATGACCACGGCGCGGGTTCCGGGAACAGCGGCGGCGGAGAGCAGGGCTTCCACGTCCTTCAGGTCGCGGAAGGTGTGGACGCCGGGCAGCGCCATGCCCGGCAGGGGCAAGCGGATGGGGTGGGAGCCGGTGGCCAGCACCAGCTTGCCGAAGGGCAGGCGGCGGCCGTCCGTCAGCACCACCTCGCGGGCGGCGCGGTCGAGCGCGGCGGCGGGGGTGCCGTATTGCAGGGTCACGCCCCGTTCGCGCCACCAGGTGGCGGGCTTCATCTCCGCCTCGGCGGCGGCCATGTGGCCGGCGAGCACCTCGGAGAGCAGCACGCGATTATAGGCGAGGCAGGGCTCCGCCCCGATCACCGCCACGGCGTGGCGGCCGAGCGCGCGGGAGGTCAGCTCCTCGCAGAGCTTCGCGGCGGCCATGCCGTTGCCGATGACGAGAAGGGGCTCGCTCACGCCTGCCTCCTCACTCGGCCGGAACCGGCGCCTCGGCGGCGGCGGCGATCATGACGGAGGAGAGGATACCGTAGGCCTTTGCCCAGGCTTCCTCCGTCTCGGGGGTGAAGTCGGGGCCGAGGCCGCGCTCCAGCGTCCAGATCAGCGCGGAGCCGACGGGGGCGTAGTGCTCATCCTTCACGCCATAGCCCACATGCTTGCGGGCAAGGCTCTCGGCGGCCGGGACGATCTTCGCGAGGTCATTCAGGCCGGCGACGACGAGGCCGAGCGTCGCCATGAGCTTGGCGCCCTGGAGGCTCATGTCGCCCTTGAACAGGGGCTTCACCTCGGGCGCGATCTCGAACAGCCGGCCATAGAAGAGGGCGGCGGCGGTGTCGGCGATGGGCACCACCTTGGCGAACGACTCCTGGACCAATTCGATCTGGTGCGGGGTCAGGCTCATGGCGAAACTCCTGGATGACGGGCGCACGAACCCGCGCGCCGGTTCGGCGCGTGAGATCGACGCTTGGGTTGGACGGCGCGGGCAGGCCCGCGCCTCTGATAATCGCTAGGCGGCCTCGACGAAGCGGTGGCGCTCGTGGAGGAATTTCAGCACCGCCTCGCGGGCCTTGAGGTAGGTGGGGTTGGTCACCAGCTCGAGGCGCTTGCGCGGGCGGGGCAGCTTCACCTCCAGCACCTCGCCCACATAGGCGGAAGGGCCATTGGTCATCATCACGATGCGGTCGGAGAGCAGCACCGCCTCGTCCACGTCGTGGGTGATCATGAGGATGGTGTTGCCGAGCGTCGCATGGATCTGCATCACGCTGTCCTGGAGGTGGGCGCGGGTGAGCGCATCCAGCGCGCCGAAGGGCTCGTCGAGCAGCAGCACCTTCGGCTCCATGGCGAGCGCCCGGGCGATGCCGACGCGCTGCTTCATGCCGCCGGAGATTTCGGACGGGCGCTTGTCCTTGGCGTGGCCCATCTGCACGAGGTCGAGATTGTGCAGGGTCCAGTCGTGCCGCTCGGCGCGCGAGCGGGTGCCGGAGAACACCTTGTCCACCGCGAGGCGCACGTTGTCGTAGACGGTGAGCCAGGGTAGCAGCGAGTGGTTCTGGAACACGACCGCGCGGTCGGGGCCGGGGGCGTTCACCTCCCGGTCTTCCAGGATCACGCCGCCGGTGGTGGCGGAGGTGAGGCCGGCGACGATGTTGAGCAAGGTGGACTTGCCGCAGCCCGAATGGCCGATGATGGAGACGTACTCGCCCTTGTCGATGTCGAGCGTCACCTCCTTCAGCACATTGGTGGAGGCGGAGCCGCGGGTGAAGGTCTTGTCGATGTGATCGAGCTTCAGATAGGCGCCCATGGAAGCCTCCTCAGGCAGCGGCCGTGCCGCGGGTGACGAAGGCGCCGACGGCGGCGATCATGCGGTCCAGGATGAACCCGGTGATGCCGACGTAGAAGAGCGCCACGATGATGTCGCCGATGAGCGACGAGTTCCACGCATCCCAGATGAAGAAGCCGATGCCGACGCCACCGATGAGCATCTCGGCGGCGATGATGGCCAGCCAGGAGAGCCCGATGCCGATGCGTAGGCCCGTGAAGATGTAGGGCGCGGCCGCCGGGATCATGATCTTCAGGAAGAATTCGATGGGATTCAGCCGCAGCACCGCAGCAACGTTCCGGTAGTCCTGCGGGATGTTGCGGATGCCCACCGCCGTGTTGATGATGATGGGCCAGATGGCGGTGATGAAGATGACGAAAACGGCGGCCGGCTGGCCGTCGCGAAAGGCGGCCAGCGACAGCGGCAGCCAGGCGAGCGGCGGCACGGTGCGCAGCACCTGGAACAGCGGGTCGAGGCCGCGCATGGCCCAGGTGGACTGGCCGATGAGCACGCCGAGGCCGACGCCCGCCACCGCCGCAAGGCTGTAGCCCACCGCCACGCGCTGGAGGGAGGCGAGGATGTGCCAGAACAGGCCTTTGTCGAGGCCGCCGCGGTCATAGAAGGGGTGGGCGATCAGCTCCCACGAATTCTGGATGATGGAGGAGGGCGGCGGCAGGGCTGAGCCCGGGGCGCTGCACAGGATCTGCCACAGGCCCAGGAGCAAGGCGATGACGACGACGGGCGGGATGATATTGGCCGCAGCCGTCTTCAGAAGGGGCACGATCTTCTCCGCCAGCGCCGGACGCTTGCGTGCCGGCATCTTGACCACCTGCGCGGCCGGGGCTGGCGAGGAGGTCAGGGGTTTTTCCAGCTTGAGGGCGGGCATGGACATGAATGCGTCTCCGGGTTCGGGGCAGGGGGCGCCGCCCCGTTCTGGGATGAGGGGCGGCGCCGCGCGATCACGAGATCCGCTTGATGCCGAGGCTCGACAGGTAGGCGGACGGGTTTTCCGGATCGAAGACCTTGCCGTCGAAGAAGGTCTCCTTGCCGCGCGAGGTGGAGGTGGGGATTTCGGCCGCCGGCACGGAAAGGGACTTCGCAGCCTCGCGCCACAAATCCTCGCGGTTCACCTTGGCGATGAGGGCCTTGGCGTCGTAATCGGGCTCGAACTTGCCCCAGCGCTGGTCCTCGGTGATGAACCACAGATCGTGGCTCTGGTAGGGGTAAGACGCATTGTCCTGCCAATACTTCATCATCACCGGGCTCTTCTCGACCACGCGGCCGGTGCCGTAGTCGAACTTGCCCTTCATGCGGTCCACCACGTCGGCGACTGGCACGTTGATCCACTGGCGCTTGGCGCAGATGGCCGCGACTTCCTCGCGGTTTTCCATCTTGTCGCACCACATCTGGGCTTCCATCACGGCTTTCAGCAGCGCCATGGATGCCTTGGGGTTCTTGTCCACATAAGCGGCGCCCAAGCCGAACGCCTACTCCGGATCATCCTTCCAGAGTTCGCCGGTGGTGACGGCGGGGTAGCCGATCTTCTGGTGGAGG
>JAYSCE010000277.1:0-5950 GCA_041915035.1 Xanthobacter sp. | reverse complement strand
GAAGGCCGCCATCCCCTCCTTCTGGTCCAGGGTTGCGAAAAGGGACTGGAACATTCGACGCTCGAAGAGAAGCCCCTCCGAAAGCGAGGTCTCGAAGGCCCGGTTGATGGTTTCCTTGATCGCCAACGTGTTGACGCGGGATTTCGCCGCGATGTCCTCGGCGATGCGCTGCGCCTCGGCCAGCAGATCCGCGGCGGGCACGATCCGGGACACGAGGCCCGAGCGCTCCGCCTCTGCCGCGTCCATCATCCGGCCTGTCAGGCACAGGTCCATCGCCTTTGCCTTGCCGACGGCGCGGGCGAGGCGCTGGGTTCCGCCCGCCCCCGGCATGACGCCGATCTTCACTTCGGGAAGGCCGAAGCGGGCGGTGTCGGCGGCGATCACCACATCGCACATCAGCACGACCTCGCAACCGCCCCCCAGCGCATAGCCGGCCACCGCGGCCACGAGGGGCTTGCGCATGCGGGCGATCACATCCCAGGAGGCGAGGAAGTCCTCCAGAAATGTCTCGGGATAGGTGCGGTCGGCCGCCTCCTTGATGTCCGCTCCGGCCGCGAACGCCCGGTCCGACCCGGTGAGTACGATGCAGCCGATCTCGGGATCTGCACCGAACTGGGCGAGGGCGCTGGCGATCTCCGCCACCATCGCGGCGTTGAGGGCATTGAGGGCGTCCGGCCGATCGAGGGTGATCCACCCCACCCGGCCGCGCGCCATGGTGCGGATGAGATCGAAGCGGCGCGGGGCGCCGGACTGAGCGGCAGGGGTCATCACGGGCTCCAGACGACAGGGTTCCGGCCGGCGCCCATGGGCGCCGGTGCTGTTGCGCGGGTGCTTGCGGGCCGTCAGTTGCCGCGGGGGCGGATCGCGGCCTGGACATCCCGCCAGGTGTCCGGGAAACCCGCGGCGAAGGCGGCGGCGACGGGCGCCACCGCGTCCCGCCACGGCTTCAGGTCGCTCACCGTGACGATGGCGGCCCCCTTGGCGGCCATGTCCTTCAGGATGGCCGCGTCGTCGGCTTCCATCCGGCCCCAGGCCTCCGTCACCTCGGCACGGGCGGCGGCGAGGAGCGCGGCGCGGTCCTCCGCCTTGAGGCGGTCGAGGGCGTCCGCGCGGGCGACGAGCACGTAGGTGATCATCATCAGCCCCGGCGCATGGGTGGCCTTCGGCGCCTCCATGCCGAGCTGCGAGGTCCAGGCCCCGGGCGAGGTGAACACGCCGTCGAGGGCGCCGCGGAGGAAGGCCGGCTTCATCTCCGGAATGGGCAGCACCACCGGCTCCGCCGAGAGGCGGCGCATGATGTCCTCATAGATGCCGGCCCCGGCGACGCGGATCTTCAGGCCCTTCAGATCCGATGGGGCGGCGACGCGCTTGTCGCGGAACACGAACAACTGGTCGGCCCCGCGCATCAGGCCGATGACGCGCAGGTCCTGCCCGCGGGCGAGGCTGTCCAGGAGCCCCACGACACCGGTCCGCGCGGCGGGCTGCGCCATGGCCGCATCGTCCAGCGCGAACGGCAGGTTGATGAAGCCGAAGCGCGGGTCCAGCCGCTCCAGGTTCGCGGCGTTGACGAAGGTCAGGTCGGCCTTCCCCGCCTTCAGCGCCTCAAGGGAGGCGAAGCCCGGATAGATGGTTCCGCCAGGGTTGGCGGCGATGGTCAGCCGGCCGGAGGTGGACTTCGCCACCTGGTCCGCCATGGCGGTGAAATAGGGCACCCGCGGGTGGTTGAGCGGAATGTCGAAGATGAGCCGCAACTCCTCCGCCAGCGCGGGCGGCGGTGCGGCGAACGGCGCAAGCATCATCAGCGCCGCCCCTGCGAGGCGGCCGAGGGTGGTCTTCATGGCGTTTCCTCCCTGTGTCGGCAGTGCATCTGCCTGTTGTCGGACCCTGGCCGGAGGGCCGGGTCTCAATAGGCCAGCGGCCAGCGCCGCAGCCGTTCCTTCGCCTTCACCGCGAGGCGGGCGAGGCCGTTGGGCTCGATGATGAGAAAGGTGACGATGAGGCCGCCGAAGATCATCAGTTCGAGGTTCGCCAGCACGTCGGGCTTCAGCGCCTCGCCGAACAGGGGCGCGGCGTTGGCGATGGCCACGGGCAGGAGCACGATGAACGCCGCCCCGAGGAACGCGCCGAGGATGGAGCCGAGGCCGCCGATGATGACCATGAACAGGATCTGGAACGAGCGGTGCAGCGAGAAGGCCTCGATCTCCACATTGCCGAGATAGAGGAAGCTCCACAGCGCGCCCGCGACCCCGCAATAGAAGCCGGACACGGCGAAGGCGGTGAGCTTGGCGCGCGCCGTGTCCACCCCCGTGAGGGCGGCGGCGGTCTCCTGGTCACGCACCGCCATCAGGGCGCGGCCGGTGGAGGAGCGCACGAGGTTCTTGGCGAGAACCGCCAGCAGCACCACCGTCGCGAACGCGACGAGATAGCGCGAGGGCACCGAGGAGAAGCCATAGCCGAAGAAAAAGAGCGTCGGGGTGGAGACGACGCCGGAGGGGGTGTTCAGCACCAGCCACGGAATGTGGGTGCAGATCCATTCGATGAAGAACTGGGCGGCGAGCGTCGCCACGGCCACGTAGAAGCCGCGGATGCGCAGGGAGAGCAGGCCGAAGGCGAGGCACACCGCCCCCGCCACCAGTCCGGCCAGCACGAAGGAGACCGGGAAGGGTAGCCACGGCAGGCGGATGACGAGGTTCACCGCCGCGTAGGCCCCGACCGCCATGAAGGCCCCCGAGCCGAGCGAGAGCAGGCCGGCATAGCCGGTGAGGATGTTGAGCCCGATGGCCGCGAGCGACAGGATGAGAAAGGGCAGCAGGATGGAGCCGAGCCAGTAGGGCCCGGCCACCAGCGGCACCACGAGCGCCCCGGCGGCCACCAGGACCACCACCGCCCAGCGGTCGAGGGCCACGGGGAAGATGGCCTGTTCCTGCGCGTATGACGTCTTCAGCGCGCCGGCATCACGGTAGAACATGGGTCAGACCCTCGCGATGCGCGCCGCGCCGAACAGGCCGGCGGGGCGGATGAGGAGGACGGCGATGGCCAGCGCATACGGAAACCAGTTCTCGATGCCGCCGCCCACGAACGGGCCGAGATAGATCTCGGCGAGCTTCTCCGAGACCCCGATGACGAGCCCCGCCACGATGGCGCCGGCGATGGAATTGAAGCCGCCCAGGATCATCACCGGCAGGGCCTTCAGCGCCACCAGCGTCAGCGCGAACTGCACGCCGAGCCGCGCGCCCCACACGAGGCCGGCGACAAGGGCGATGAAGCCCGCCGCCCCCCACACCACCGCCCAGATGAAGCCCAGCGGCACGCCGGCCACCTGCGCCGCCTGGGTGTCGTCGGCGACGGCGCGCAGCGCGCGCCCCACCTTGGTGTAGGAGAAGAAGGCGGACAGAACGGCCACCAGCACCGCCGCCATCACCGCGGCGGAGAGGTCGAACTGCGAGATGAGGATGCCGCCGATCTCGATGGGCTCGTCGGGAATGCCGAGGTCGAGCCCGCGCACCCGCGTGCCCCAGATGAGCTGGGCGAAGCCCTCCAGGAAGATGGAGAGGCCGATGGTGGCCATGAACAGGATCATGTGATCCTGCCCGATCAGCGGGCGCAGCACCGTGCGCTCGATGGCCACCGCCAGCACCAGCATGGCGGCGAGCGCTGCGAGGAAGGCGGCCCACATGGGCAGCCCGAATTCGAGGAAGCCGACGAAGGTGAGCGCGGCGAACAGCACCATGGCGCCCTGGGCGAAGTTGAATACGCCCGAGGCCTTGAAGATGAGCACGAAGCCGAGCGCCACCAGCGTGTACATCACGCCGGACAGGAGGCCGCCCACCACCACTTCGAGAAAAAAGGAAAAGTCGCCCATGATGTCCTCCTTCACGCGGCTTCGCCGAGGGCGGCGGATCCGAGATAGGCGGCGATGACCTCGGGGTCGGCACGCACCTCGGCCGGCGTGCCGTCGGCGATCTTGCGGCCGTAATTGAGGACCGCGACGCGATCGGACAGGCCCATCACCACGCCGATGTCGTGCTCGATGATGAGCACAGTGGTGCCGAAGCTCTCGTTGACCCGGCGGATGAAGCCGCACATGTCGCGCTTCTCCTCGTGGGTCATGCCGGCCATGGGCTCGTCGAGCAGCAGCAGCTTCGGCTCGGTGGCGAGCGCGCGGGCGAGTTCCACCCGCTTCTGGATGCCGTAGGGCAGGCTCGCCACCGGGTTCTTGCGCAGGTGCTCCAGCTCCAGGAAGGCGAGGATGCGCTCCGCCGCTTCCCGCTCGCGCCGCTCTTCCGCCGACGCGGAGGGCAGGCGCAGCAGCTTGCCGAGCAGCCCGCCATGGAAGCGCGCGGCGCGGCCCACCAGCACGTTGTCGATGACGTTCATGCCCTTGAACAGCGCCACATGCTGGAACGTGCGGCCGATGCCCGAGCGCGCGGCGAAGGCCGGCCGCATGCGCGCCCGCGCCTTGCCGGCGAAGCTGATGGTTCCTGAGCGCGGGTGGTAGACGCCGTTGATGACGTTGAGCAGCGAGGTCTTGCCCGCGCCGTTGGGCCCGATGATGGAGAGGATCTCCCCCTCATGGACGGCGAGCGACACGTCGGTGAGCGCCTTCACCCCGCCGAAGGCCACGTTGACGCCGCGCACATCCATGAGGAGCGGGCCGGGGGTGCGTGCGGTGCGCGTGCCCCGGGTCGCCGCGGTGGCGGCCCACGGGAGGGCGGGGACGCAATGGCGGGTCTCTCCCTCCAGCGTCAGTTCATTCGGCCCGAAGCCCTCGGCTGCGACCTCGAAGGCGGCGATGGTCACACCGCCGAAGACGGCATCGGTCGCGAGGCGCGCCTTCACCCGCTCGACCGCCGCCTCGGCGCGGGCTGCGGCCTCGGCGCCTTCGTCGGCGTCGTCGGCCGTCGCAACGACGGCGTGGCGGGCGGGGGGCCCGGCGCCCGCCTCGGTCCCGCGGGCCCGGGCGAGGCCCTGCTGGGCGCGCAGCAGGGCCTCGATGCTGCGCAGCCGGCCGGCATGGGTGTCGGAGAAGGCAGAGCGGGAGCGCGGCGCGCCGTCCTCGCCCAGGGCGATATCGAGGTCCAGCGGGAGGCCCCACGCCGCCAGGCGCCCGGCGCAGCCCGGCTCCAGCACGCCGGAGGTGACGAAGGCGAGGCGGCAGCGGCTGAGGCCGATGGCGTTGCGCAGCGGGTCCGTGAACAGCAGCCTCGCGCCCGGGCCACCCATCGCCCCCCAGCGGGCAAGCGCGCGCGTGAGCGGCCCGCCGGCGGCGAGGCGGCGGGCCGCGTCCCGCGCCATCAGCTCCAGCGCCCGCGCCGGCGCGCCCAGCACCGTGGGCGCCACCTCCCGAATATCCGATGGAAAGCTGGCCGGCCCCTCGACGCAATGCACGCTGGCGCCGGACACCAGCGGCGCGACGAGGCTCAGTGCGGCGTCGGCACTGCCCGACATGGGCAGGAATGCGAGCAGGCGGTCGGACGGCCCAAGGGCGAGGCGGGCCGCAAGGGCGCGGCCGGCGCAGAGCAGCTGGTCGTGGGAGAGCGCCACCGGGCGGGGCGCGCCGTCGGCCCCGTCCGTATGGAGGACGAGGGCTGTGCGCCCGCCATCCACCGTCGCGGCCCGCCAGGCGAACCACGCGCCGGCTTCCGCGCCGGCCTCCTCCGGCGGCCCGTCCAGTGCATCGAGGCGCAGCACCGTGCCGCCGCCGCCGACCGCGCGCCACAGACGGGCGGCGTCCTCGCTCTCGCAGATCACCAGCGCCGGCTCGGCCTCCGGCGCACCGAAGCGGCGCAGGAATTCGGGCGCCAACGGCATGGTCGCGGCACCAAGCCCCTGCGCGGCGAGGAGCGCGGCGTAGAGGTCCGGCCGGTTCTCGCCCACGGTCACGAGAAGGCCGCCAGCGGCGAGGCCGGCGTTGTCGAACACGCGCGCCAGCGCGGCGACACGGGCGAGC
>JAYSCE010000276.1:0-5978 GCA_041915035.1 Xanthobacter sp. | reverse complement strand
GGGAGCCGGCCTCCGCCCCCCGCCTCATCGAGCGGGCGCAGGAGACGGGCGGCGCCCTGAGCGCGTTCGTCCGCGCCTCGGCGCTGCGAGCGCTACGCGACATGCAGGACCCCTCCGCCATGCCGGTGGCGCTCGCCGCCCTCACCGATCCCGACATCGCCGTGCGGCGCGAGGCGCTGGGCGTGCTGGGCTATCTGAAGGCCGACGCGGCGCTTCCCGCGCTGCTGCTCGCCGCGACCGATCCGGAAGCAGCGGTGCGCCGGGCGGTGATGGCGGCCCTCGTTTTCGTGCGCAGCGGCACGGCGGGCGTTCCCGCGCTGATCGCAGGGCTCAAGGACGGTCACTGGCAGGTGCGCGAGGAAGCCGCCTATTCCATCGGCAAGGCCAAGATCCAGGAGGCGGTGGACCCGCTGATCGTCGCCGCCAACGACGATGCCTGGCAGGTCAAGGCCAAGGCGGTGAACGCGCTCGGCAAGCTGAAGGCCCGCGCGGCCGTTCCCGTGGTGTCGGAGGCGCTGGGCGACCAGTTGTCCAACGTCCGCAAGGAGGCCGCGGCGGCGCTGGGCGAGATCGCCGATCCCGCCGCCGTGTCCGCGCTGGAAGCCGCCTATGACGATCCCGATCCGGACGTGCGCAAGCTGGTGCGCTGGGCCATCGACCGCTGTCGCGCGGCCTGAGACGACCCCGGCCTGCGTCCGGTCATGAAACCGAACCGGGCCGGCCGTACTTCTCCAATCTGAGCCGGAGCGCCAGAGTGCTCCGGCAGAGCGGGAGAAGGCGCCGATGGCGGAGCAGGAACGCGAGTGGCTGAAGACCGGGCCATTGTGGTGGCAGTCGGGCGTCGTCTACCAGATCTATCCGCGCTCCTTCCAGGACAGTGATGGCGACGGGGTGGGTGACCTTCCGGGCATCATCTCCCGGCTTCCCTATCTCGCCGACCTCGGCATCGACGCCATCTGGATCTCCCCCATCTATCCCTCGCCCATGGCCGACTTCGGCTATGACGTGGCCGACTACATGGCGATTCATCCCCTGTTCGGCACGCTCGATGATTTCGACCGGCTGGTTCAGGAGGCCCATGCGCTCGGGCTCAGGATCATCCTCGATATCGTGCCGAACCACTCCTCGCAGGAGCATCCTTGGTTCAAGGCGTCCCGCTCTTCCAAGGACGATCCCAAGCGCGACTGGTACATCTGGCGCGACCCCGGCCCGGATGGCGGGCCACCCAACAATTGGCTCTCGGAATTCGGCGGCAGCGCCTGGGACTATGACGAGGCGAGCGGCCAGTATTATTACCACGCATTCCTGAAGGAGCAGCCGGATCTCAACTGGCGCAATCCGGACGTGGTAGAAGCCATGCACGATGCCCTGCGCTTTTGGCTCGACCGGGGCGTGGACGGTTTCCGCATCGATGCGCTCTGGCATGTCATCAAGGATGCGGAGTTCCGGGACAACCCGCCGAACCCCGACTTCCGCGAGGGCATGATCCCCCATTCTGCCCTGACCCAGCTCTACACCGGTGACCGGCCGGGAGTGATGGATGTGATCGCCGGTTTCCGCGACCTCGCCGAGTCCTACGAGGGCAACCGGGTGTTGATCGGCGAAGCCTATCTGCCGCTCCATCGCATCGCCGCCTATTACGGCGAGGACGGACGAGGCGTGCACCTGCCGTTCAATTTCACGCTGTTGGCGGCTCCCTGGAACGCGGCGGAGCTGGCGCCGCTGATCGCCGCTTATGAGGCGGCCATCCCCGAGGGCGGCTGGCCCAACTGGGTGCTTTCCAACCATGATCGCCCGCGCGTCGTCGGCCGGCTCGGTCCCGATCAGGCGCGGGTGGCAGCCATGCTGCTGCTGACGCTGCGAGGCACGCCGACGCTCTATTACGGCGACGAGATCGGCATGGCGCAGGTGCCCATCCCGCCCGAGCGGGTGCAGGACCCATTCGAGAAGAACGTCCCCGGCCTTGGCCTTGGTCGCGACGGCGCGCGCACGCCCATGCAGTGGGACGAGGGTCCGTTCGCCGGCTTTTCCACGGTGGAGCCGTGGCTGCCGCTGGCGGACGATTTCACCGAGGTGAACGTGAAGCGCGAGCAGGGGGAGGGGGCCTCTATGCTCACCCTCACCCGCGCGCTGTTGGCCCTGCGGCGGGCGCACCCGGCGCTATCCGTGGGGCTTTGGTCCCCGGTGGCGGCGGTCGGCGATCTCGTCGCCTATCTGCGGCAAGGCGATGGGGAGACGCTGCTGGTGGCGCTGAATCTCGGCGGCGATCCGCTGTCGGCGACGCTGCCGGAAGCGGCCGGCGGCGGTCGCCTCCTACTCTCCACCTTCTGCGATCGGGCGGGTGAACGCGTGGGCGACACCATCGACCTTCGGCCCAATGAGGGCATCGTGGTGCAACTGGCGCCCTGAACGAAAAGGGGCGGCCGAGGCCGCCCCTTGAACGCGAGGAAGAGCGGCGGCTCAGGAAAGCTGGCCGGTATACTTCTCGAGCGTGGCCCAGGCCTCATCGCCGTACTTGCCCTTCCACTCGGCATAGAAGCCGGCCTTGCGCAGCTGGTCGCGGAAGCTGTCCACCTTCGGCTCGTTGAAGGCGAGGCCCTTTTCCGCCAGTTCCTTGCGCAGGGTGTTGTTGAGCGCGAACACGTCGTCGCGCTGCTTGAGGCCCGCCTCGTTGATGTTCTTCGCCACGATGGCGCGTAGGTCTTCGGGCAGCTTCTCGAAGGCGCGGCGGTTGGCGAGGAACCAGAATCCGTCCCACATGTGATTGGTGAGGGAGCAGTACTTCTGCACCTCGTAGAGCTTCGCCGTGGCGATGATGGCGAGCGGGTTTTCCTGCGCATCCACGGCGCGGGTTTGCAGCGCGGTGTAGACCTCGGCGAAGTTGAGCGAGGCCGGGGCGCTGTCGAACGCCTTGAACATGGAGGTCCACAATGGCGACACCGGCACGCGGATCTTCAGGCCCTTGAGGTCGGCCGCGGTCTCGATGGGCTTGGTGGAGGTTGTGATCTGGCGGAAGCCGTTGTCCCAGATCTTGTCCATGGCGACGATGCCGGCCTTCGAGATCTGCCCGCGCACATAGGTGCCGAGGTCGCCGTCCATGGCCTTCCACACGCTGGCATAGTCCGGGAAGGCGAAGCCGATGCCGCTGATGGAGGCGTTGGGCACCAGCGTCGAGAGGATCAGCGGCGAGAGGGTGAAGAACTCGATGGCTCCCGAGCGCAGCTGGCTCAGCATGTCGGTGTCGCCGCCGAGCTGGCTGGAGGGGAAGATGCTGATTTCGACCCGGCCTTTGGTCTCCGCCTTGATCTTCGCTGCCATCTCCTGCGCGCGCACGTTCATGGGATGCGTGACAGGCAGGTTGTTGGCGTATTTGTAAGCGAATTCGGCGTTCTGGGCCCGCGCGACGGTGGGGGCGAACAGCGCCGGGGCGATGGCGCCGGTCAGCGCGGTGGCGGCGCTCGCCTTGATGAGGGTGCGGCGGGTCAGCGTCATCGGTATCCTCCTTGCAGCCGTTTCGCGCGGCGCCCCGACTGGCTCCGGCCCGGCCCGACTGGTTTCCTTGGGTCCAATATATGGACCTCTTTTCCCGCCGCCCATGCTGGCCCGCTTGTGGGCATTTCGCAAGCAGATTATGGTCCCCGAGGACGTCGCACGGCGGTGATCCCAATTCACGAGATAAATCAGGTCCATATTCTGGATCAAGGGAGCGTGCGTGGCAGGGGGACTGAAAGCGCCCGCCGCCGGAGCAATCGGGCCGGAGCATCCGTCGGGCGTGACCCCGGGCGCCGTGCCTGAGGCAACCGGCGGTACGCAGAGCATCGAGCGCGCCGTGGCGTTGCTGATGTTGGTGGGCCGCGCCGGGGCGGAGGGCGCCCGCCTTGCCGATCTCGTGGCCAGCTCCGGCCTCTCCAAGCCGACCGTGCGGCGCGTGCTGCTCGCGCTGGTGCGCGCCGGGCTGGTGGACCAGGACGATGCGAGCCGCCGCTATCATGTGGGGCCCGAAGCTTACGTGCTCGGCACGCTTGCCGCGCCGCGCTTCGGCATCCATGCGCTCGCCCTCGATGGACTCACCCGCATCGCCCGCCTGAGCGGCGACTGCGCCTTCCTTTCGGTGCCGCGCGGTGCCTTCTCCGTATGTCTGCATCGCGAGGAAGGCACCTGGCCCATCCGCACCCACGTGCTGCAGGCCGGCGACCGGCACCCTCTCGGCATCGGCGCGGGCGGCCTCGCCATCCTTGCCGCTCTCCCGGAAGCCGAGGCGGCGCGGATCATCGAAGCCAATGCGGCGGCGCTTGCGGCCTATCCCGGCTATTCCCCCGATCTGCTGCGCCACGCCATGGGCGAGACCCGTGCGCGCGGCTACGCGCTCAATCCCGGCCTCTATGTCGCCGGCTCGTGGGGGATCGGCCTGCCGGTGATCGGCCCGGACGGGCGCCCCCTCGGCGCGCTGTCGCTCGCCGCCATCGAGAGCCGGCTCGGCGCGGAGCGGCAGAAAGAGCTGGTGCCGCTGCTCCAGCGCGAAGCCGCTGCGCTGGAGGCGAAGCTCGGCGGCGGCGAGCGCGGGCCCCCGCCGCGCCCGGCCCGTTCCGTCGCCCGCCCGGCCCCCTGACCGTTTCCGATCCCGGAGTGAATTGAATGCCCGCACCTGCCCAGACCGTTGCCGAGGCCCCGCGTGGGGGCGTGGCCCGCACCAGCCGCCGGGTGATGAACCTCTCCCATTTCCTGCGCCAGGCGGCGCGGCGGTTGCCACAGCATATCGCCTTCGTTGAGGGCGATCGCACGGTGACGTGGGCACAGATGGATGCGCGCGTGGACGCTATGGCGGCGGAACTGGCCGCCCGCGGCGTCGTGAAGGGCGACCGCATCCTCGTTCAGTCGAAGAACTGCCTCGAAATGTTCGAGAGCATGTTCGCCGCCTTCCGGCTGGGCGCCGTCTGGGTACCCACCAATTTCCGCCAGACGCCCGGGGAGGTCGCCTATCTCGCCTCCGCTTCGGGCGCGAGCGTGATGATCTGCCACCGCGACTTTCCCGAGCATGTGGAGGCGGTGCGCGCCGAGGCGCCGGCGATCCGCGAAGTCATCGCCATCGGTGCCGCTCCTTTCGGCGCCGACTACGGCGAGATCGTCGCCGCCCGCCTTGGGGAAAAGGTTCCGGTGGCGGACGTGGAGCACGACGACCCCTGCTGGTTCTTCTTCACGTCCGGCACCACCGGGCGGCCCAAGGCGGCGGTGCTGACCCACGGCCAGATGGCCTTCGTCATCACCAACCACCTCTGCGACCTGATGCCGGGGACCACCGAGCAGGACGCCTCCCTGGTGGTGGCGCCGCTCTCCCACGGCGCGGGCGTCCACCAACTGGTGCAGGTGGCGCGCGGGGTGAAGACCATCCTCATGCCCTCCGAGCGGTTCGACGCCGCCGAGGCATGGCGGCTGGTCCAGGACTGGCGCGTGACCAACATGTTCACGGTGCCCACCATCACCAAGCTGCTCACCGAGCACCCCTCGGTGGACCAGTTCGACCACTCCTCCCTGCGCTACGTGATCTATGCCGGCGCGCCCATGTACCGGGAGGACCAGAAGTTCGCGCTGAGGAAGCTCGGCAAGGTGCTGGTGCAGTATTTCGGCCTCGGCGAGGTGACGGGCAATATCACCGTCCTGCCGCCCTATCTGCACGATCCCGAGGACGGCCCGCATGTGAAGCTCGGCACCTGCGGCTTCGAACGCACCGGCATGCAGGTGCAGATCCAGGACGATGCCGGGGGCGAGGTCGCACCCTTCGAGACCGGCGAGATCTGCGTGTGCGGCCCCGCGGTGCTGGCCGGCTACTACGATAATCCCGAGGCCAATGCGAAGGCGTTCCGGAACGGCTGGTTCCGCACCGGTGACCTCGGCCACATGGACAATGAGGGCTTCGTCTACATCACCGGACGCGCCTCCGACATGTACATTTCGGGCGGCTCCAACGTCTATCCGCGCGA
>JAYSCE010000275.1:0-6006 GCA_041915035.1 Xanthobacter sp. | reverse complement strand
CATCTGCACGTCGCGTCCGGCGACGCGCAGGATGTGGGTGATCAGCGCCGTGGTGGTGGACTTGCCGTTGGTGCCGGTGATGGCGATGAACGGCGAGCGGCGCGCGATCGCCTGCCGCTCGCGGCAGAATAGCTCGATGTCGCCGATGATCTCGACGCCCGCCGCCTGCGCCAGCTTCACCGACCAGTGCGGCTCGGGATGGGTGAGCGGCACGCCGGGGGCGAGGATCAGCGCCTGGACAATGGTCCAGTCGATGTCGTGGAGATCCTGCACGAGGATACCCGCCTCGCCCGCCTTGCGGCGCGAGCCTTCGGAATCGTCATAGGCGACGACGGTGGCGCCGCCGGCCTTGAGCGCCTCTGCGGTGGCAAGGCCCGAGCCACCCAGCCCGAAAAGGGCGACGGTTGCATCCTTGAAGACGGTGACGGGGATCATGGCGGTAAAATCGTCCGTTGCGGCAATGCAGTCCGGGCTTTCGTCTAGAGCATGATGCGAAAAAGTGCGAACCCCTTTCGTGGGCAGAGGCCAGCGCGGCGCGCCTTAAGGGAAATCCCCTGCTTGCCTGGAGCGACATTCATTCTATTGAATGTAGTCATGGGACACGGCCGGCATCGCGCCGGATCTGCACGCCGAACTTGGGAGAGAGAGATGGTCGCGAATGTGGGTGGCATCGACCGGGTGCTGCGTTTCATTGCCGGGGTCGTGCTGATCCTGGTGCCCTTCGTGGCTCCCTCGGTGCCGGCGCTGGCCGGACTCGGACACTGGACTTGGCTGATTGGCGCCGTCGGCGTGGTGATGCTGCTCACCGCCGCCTTCCGCTTCTGCCCGGCCTATCCGCTGCTGGGCATCAATACGTGCGGGCGCGGGTGAGTGACGCGCTCAGGCGCACATGAAAAAGGCCCGCGGATCGCTCCGGCGGGCCTTCTTTGTAGCGTGAGATGGAGACCCTCACCGCAGCTTCAGCGTCGCGAGGCCTGCCAGCGCCAGCACCACGGCGACGATCCAGAAGCGGATCACCACCTGCGGCTCGGTCCAGCCGAGCTGCTCGAAATGGTGGTGGATGGGCGCCATCTTGAACACGCGCTTGCCGGTGAGCTTGAACGAGGCCACCTGCACGATCACCGACACCGCCTCCAGCACGAACAGGCCGCCCACCACCGCGAGCACGATTTCGTGCTTGGTGGCCACCGCGACGGTGCCGAGGAGGCCGCCCAGCGCCAGCGAGCCGGTGTCACCCATGAACACCTGGGCGGGCGGGGCGTTGAACCACAGGAAGCCGAGGCCAGCCCCCATCACCGCGCCGCAGACGACGGCCAGCTCGCCGACGCCGGCGACATAGTGGATCTGCAGGTAGTCGGCGAAGCGCACGTTCCCTGACAGATAGGCGATGAGGCCGAAGGTGCCGGCCGCGATCATCACCGGCACGATGGCGAGGCCGTCGAGCCCGTCGGTGAGGTTCACCGCGTTGCCGGCGGCGACGATGACGAACATGCCGAACACCACGAAGAAGACGCCGAGGTTGAGCAGCAGGTCCTTGAAGAAGGGGAAGGCCACGGAGGTGGAGAGGCCGGACTTGCCCATGGTCATGATGATGACCACGGCAACGCCGGAGATCACCGCCTCGATGGCGAGGCGCGTCTTGCCGGAAAGGCCGTTGTGGGTCTGCTTCGTCACCTTCAGGTAATCGTCATAGAACCCGATCATTCCGAAGCCGATCATCACCAGCAGAACGGCCCAGACGTAGACGTTGAAGAGGTTCGCCCACAGCAGCGTCGCCACCGTGATGCCGGCGAGGATCATCAGCCCGCCCATGGTGGGCGTGCCCTTCTTGGTGAGTAGATGCGACTGCGGCCCGTCGGTGCGGATGGGTTGGCCCTTGCCCTGCTTCAGCCGCAGCATGGAAATCATCGCCGGGCCGAACAGGAAGACGAACAGCAGGGCCGTCACCACGGCGCCGCCGGTGCGGAAGGTAATGTAGCGGAAGACGTTGAAGGCCGTGAAGGACTGGTGGAGATCGGCAAGCCACTGGAGCATCTGAATTCTATCCTTCGAGCAGCGCATCCTCGGCGGCGCGGAAGCGCTCGGCGAGGCTCTTGACCAGCGGTCCCATGCGGCTGCCGTTGGAACCCTTGACCATCAACGTGTCACCGCCCCGGATGGCGGACGCCACCATGGGCTCGAGGTGGGAGGCGTGGATCGCATAGCCGCCGCGCCGCTCCGAGGGCAGGGCCTGCCAGAGCGCGTGCATCTGCGGTCCGCAGCAGAACACCAGATCGATCTTGGCCGTGCGGATCGCCTCGGCCAACTCGGCATGGTGCGCCTCGCCATCGGGACCGAGTTCCAGCATGTCGCCGAGGACCGCGATGCGGCGGCCGCGCGGGCCCACCGGGGTGCGGCTGAGCACGTCGAGGGCGGCGCGCATGGAGGCGGGGTTCGCGTTGTAGCTCTCGTCCAGCAGTGTCGCCTGCCCGCCCTTCACCTGCAGGCGCAGCGCGACGCCGCGGCCTGGGGGCGCCTTCATCCGCGACAGCGCGAGGCCCACCAGCGCGAGATCGGCGCCGACGAGCTTCGCCGCGGCGAGCACTGCCAGCATGTTTTGCACGATGTGGCGGCCCGGCATGCCCACCTTGAAGGTCACCGGCGTGCCCATCACGTCCGCCACGCCCACCGAGCAGTAGGATTGCAGCGCCGCCTCCTTCAGCCGCACGTCGGCGCCGGCCGTCTCGCCGAAGGTGACGATGCGGTCGATGCCCAGCGCCTCGGCGGCGGCCTTGAGGCGGGGAAAGAGGGGATTGTCGAGGTTCAGCACCACCGCGCCGCCCGGCTCCAGCCCCTGGAAGATCTCCGCCTTGGCGTCGGCGATCTCCTCGATCCCCGAGAACTGGGCGATGTGAACCGGCTCCACGGTGGTGATGATGGCCACCTGCGGGCGCACCAGCTTCACCAGCGGCGTGATCTCGCCGGGGTGGTTCATGCCGATCTCGAACACGCCGTAGCGCGCCTCGCGCGGCAGACGGGCGAGGGAGAGGGGGACGCCCCAGTGATTGTTGTAGGAAGCGGCGGAGGCGTGGGTCTCGCCATCGGCACCGAGCGCGATGCGCAGCGCCTCCTTGGTGGTCGTCTTGCCCACCGATCCCGTCACCGCGACGATGCCGGCCTGCGAGCGCGCGCGGCTGGCGCGGGCGAGGTCGGTCAGGGCAGCGAGCACGTCGTCCACCACGAGGAGGGGGGCATCCGTGGGAAACTGGTCCGCCTTGTCCCGGGCCACGACGCAGACCGAGGCGCCGGCCTCCAGCGCCTTGCCCACATAAGCGTGGCCGTCGCTGTTCTCCCCGACGATGGCGAAGAACGCGTCGCCGGTCGCCAGCGAGCGGCTGTCGATGGAGATGCCGGTGGCGTCGCGCGGCGTGCCGCGCACCTCAGCCCCCATGGCCGCCGCCATTTCCGCGACTGAGTGGAGGATCCGGCCTTCCGTTTCGCCCGCATTCATGCCGCGACCTCCTTGAGGGCGGCGAGGACTTCCGCCGCATCCGAGAATGGATATGTCCGGTCGCCGATGATTTGGCCGGTTTCGTGACCCTTGCCGGCAACGAGCAGCGCATCCCCGGCTTCCAGCAGCGCGACACCGGCCCGGATGGCTTCCGCCCGGTCGCCGATCTCGCGCACATTGTCCCGGCCGGCGCCGCGGGCGCCTTCCAGGACCTCGGCGCGAATCGCTGCCGGGTCCTCGCTGCGCGGGTTGTCGTCGGTCACGATCACTGTGTCCGCCTTCATGGCGGCGATGGCGCCCATGATGGGCCGCTTGCCCCGGTCGCGGTCACCGCCGCAGCCGACCACCACCACCAGTCGGCCGGGGATGGCGGCGCGCAGGGTATCGAGCACCGTGGCGAGCGCTTCCGGCTTGTGGGCGTAGTCCACGAACACCGGACGGCGCGGATCGTCCCCGATGCGCTCCAGCCGGCCCGGAACGCCCTTGAGGTGAGCTAGGGCGGCGAACGCCTCGGCGCGATCGGCGCCGCAGGCGATGGCGAGGCCGGCGGCGAGCAGCGCATTGTCCAGCTGGAATCGCCCCACCAGCGGCACCACGGCGCTGGAGCCATCCGCGAACATCACCTTCTGACCGGCCGGCGAGCCCGTCGCGGCGGCAATGTCGATGCCGTCTGCCCGTCCCTCGCCGATGGGCAGGAGCCTGAGGCCGCGCGTCTGCGCCCACGCGAGCGCGGTCGCGGCGAAGGGGGCGGAGGTGACGGCCACGGCGGCGGCGTCCAGCGGCATTACCTCGGTGAAGAGGCGCAGCTTGGCGCGGAAATAGGCGTCCATCGTCGGGTGATAGTCGAGATGGTCGCGGCCGAGATTGGTGAAGCCGCCGGCGGCGAGGCGCACGCCATCAAGCCGCTTCTGGTCGAGGCCGTGGGAGGAAGCTTCGAGCGCCATGTGGGTGACGCCCTCTCCCGCGAGCGCATTGAGGGTGGCATGCAGCTCCACCGGGTCGGGCGTGGTGAGGCTGCCATAGGTGGCGCCGTCCGGCTTCACCAGCCCGATGGTGCCAAGATAGGCCGCGCGATGGCCGAGCCGCTCCCAGATCTGCCGCAGGAAGAAGGCAACCGAGGTCTTGCCCGCGGTGCCCGTTATGGTGGCGATGGTCTTCGGCTGGCGCGGATAGACGCGGGCGGCGGCCAGCGACAGGGAGCGCCGGGCATCCAGCGTGAAGGCGAGGGCCACCTGCGGCGGCAGGATGGGGGCCGGCGCAGTCGGCTCCATCAGTACGGCAGCGGCGCCGCGCGCGATGGCGTCGGCGATGAAGCGCGTGCCGTCCGCATGGGTGCCGGGGATGGCGACGAACAGGTCGCCGGGCGTAATGCGGCGGCTGTCCGAGGACAGGCCGGTAATGGGCTCTTGCGCGCCATCGGGCGTCAGGATGCGGGCGTGGCCGTCGAGGAGCTGTCCGAGGGAATGTGTGGTCATCGGACCCCTTTTTGGCATTCGCCCGCCCCGGTTGTCACCCCGCGCGGGCTGCCGCTGTAGTGGCGGTAGTATTCTCCCGCAGCGGCGGCATCAGTTGCGGTCGGCGACCTTGAGCGGCATGCGCAGCAACTGCTCGGCGTTGGGCAGGTTCTGGCGCGGCGCGATGTTGAGCATGGGGGCGATGCGCTCGACGATCTTTCCGGCGGTGGGTGCCGCATTCCAGCCCGAGGTGGCGAAGCCGTAGGTCTCCGGGGTCGCCTTGGGCTCGTCCAGCATCACCAGGACGAGATAGCGCGGCTTGTCCATGGGGAAGACGGCGGTGAAAGAGGTGAGCAACTTGTTGTGCGCATAGCGCCCGTTCACCACCTTCTCGGCGGTGCCGGTCTTGCCGCCAACCAGGAAGCCGGGCACTTCGGACTGGGTGGCGGTGCCCTTCTCGGCATTGAGGCGCATGATGTAGCGCATCTTGTCCGAGGTCTCGGGCTTCAGCACGCGCACCGCGACCTTCTGCGCTTCTTCCGGCGTGCGCTTGATGAAGGTCGGCGGGATCAGAAAGCCGCCGTTGACCATGGAATTCACCGCCATAACCGCCTGCAGCGGGGCGACGGAGAGGCCGTGGCCGAAGGCGATGGTGGCCGAGTTCAATTCGCCCCAGCGCTTCGGCACGATGGGTTCGGAGCTTTCCGGAAGCTCGGTCTTGAGCCGGTCGAGCTGGCCCATCTTCTTCAGGAACGCCTTGTGCGCCTCCACGCCCAGGGAGAGCACCATCTTCGCCGTGCCCACATTGGACGAGACGAGGAAGATTTCGGGCACGGTGAGGACGCGGTTCTCGGCGTGGTAGTCATGGATGGCGAACTTGCCGAAATGCAGCGCGCCACGGGCATCGAAGGTCGAGTTCAGGCCGATCTTGCCCGAATCGAGGGCCATGGCGAAAGACAGCGCCTTGAAGGTGGAGCCCATCTCGTAGACGCCGGTGGTGAGCCGGTTGAGATAGGCGTCGTCCTTGGGGTTGCCGGATGTGTTGGGATCGAAGTCCGGCAG
>JAYSCE010000274.1:0-6028 GCA_041915035.1 Xanthobacter sp. | reverse complement strand
TTCCGTGGTGCTCGCCGACAGCTACGACACCGCCGCCGACATCATCAACGAGCACGAGTTCGGCAACGGCACCGCCATCTTCACCCGCGACGGCGATGCCGCCCGCGAGTTCGCGCACCGCATCAAGGTGGGCATGATCGGCATCAATGTGCCGATCCCGGTGCCCATGGCCTTCCACTCCTTCGGCGGCTGGAAGGCGTCCCTGTTCGGCGACCACCACATGCACGGTCCGGAGGGCGTGCGCTTCTACACGCGCCTCAAGACCATCACCACCCGCTGGCCCACCGGCATCCGCGCCGGCGCCGAGTTCGTGATGCCCACCATGAAGTGAGGCGAGAGGAGGGGCCGCGCGCCCCTCCCGTCATGACGTGAGCCGAAGGGAGGGGTCTCAGGCCCCTCCCTTTTTTGTTCAGGCCGGCGCGTTCCCGAGTTCTGGAAGGCGCCGGCCCATGCGGCCCTGGCGGGGTGCGACACGGCGCCCACCACGGTGCCGTAACGCCGGTGCTTGTCGTCCGATGCCGACGGGGGCAAGCCCGGTGGCGCGCGATGTTCCGCGCGCCACTTGCGCCGCCTGAGGCCTCCACATGGCAGCCCCGCGTCCCGCCGCGCGTGTGACGATCGCGATCCTGAGCGCCTATGTGCTGGTCCTTCAGCTTCTGCTGGCGGGGCTGGCGGGCGGGGCCGTTGCCGCCGTCGATGGCGGACTGTGCGCTGTCGCCGCGCAGGCGGACCCTGGCGGGACCTCGGGCCACGCCGTTTCCGGCGAGGATTGCTGCGTCGGCGCCTGCGTCATCCTTGATGCGCTGGAAGGCCCGCTTCCGCCTGTCCCCCACCTTCCTGAACGTCGCTCGGCTCCCGCGCGGCGAAGCGCCGATGGCGTCGCCATCCGGCTGGCACCGGGGCGCCCGCTGCCGCCCGCCCGCGCGCCGCCGGCCTGAGGTGTCCGTGGCCGACGGCTTCCACGCCTCGGCCGCCGATCCGGCACCCCCTTCCACCTCGAAGGGGACATAACCTCAGGGAGCAGACATGACCCAACGTCCGCAGCCGCGGCGCCGCCGCCTTCTTGCCCGTCTCCATGGCGAGGAAATCCTCGCCGCGATGCTGTTCGCCCTATGCCTTCTCATCGTCTCGGCGCAGCATCTGCTGGCGCACGAATACAAGGTCGGCGGCCTGCTCATCGACCATCCCTGGACACGGGCCACGCCGCTCGGCTCGGACATGGGGGCAGGCTTTCTCGCCATCCACAATTCCGGTGAGACGGCCGATCGCCTGCTCTCCGCCGCGGCGCCCTTCACCCGGCGGGTGGAGCTTCAGGAGATGACCATGAAGGACGGGCTGATGCGCATGATGCCCATCAAGGGCGGGCTGGAGATCCCGCCCGGCGGCACCCTCGTGCTGGAGCCGAGCAGCCACCACCTCGTCTTCATCGACCTCAAGGAGCAGCTCAAGGAGGGTGAGATGCTGGACGCCACGCTCACCTTCGAGAAGGCCGGCAAGGTCAAGATCCAGTACAAGGTCGAGGCCATCGGCGCGACCGCCATCGACAAGATGCACCACCCGCTGGGCCAGTGAGCGGGGCGCCCGCTCTCAGCGGCGGGCGAACCACCCCTGCATCAGCGGCAGCACGATGTAGCGCGCGGCGAGGGCGCCGATGAGCGCGCCCAGCGTGCTGGCGACCCAGTTCTCGACCAATGACGTCCGGCCGGGAATCCAGATCTGGCAGATCTCGAAGAAGGCGGACGCCGCCGAAAAGGCGAGGACGATCATCGCCACGCGCCATCGCAGCAGCGCCAGCGCGACGAAGCCGGCCGTGCCGATATAGGCGGCGACGTGCTCGATGTTGCCGGAATAGCCGGTGTGCGGCCGCTCGTTCCCCGGCAGCAGCGACAGCACGGTGATGACGAGGCAGCAGGTGGCGGCGAGCACCTTCAGCACCGGCCCGCCCGGCTGGAGCCAGTGGAGAAGCGTGCGGGGAGGAACGGAGGACATGGGATCTCCCTGCGGCGCGGTGACGGACCTGTTTGGCCCATCCCCGCGGCGAAAGGAAGACCCGATCCGCGCCGAGCTCAGAAGTTCGGATTGGCCGGCCGCTCCAGCCCCAGAAGGTGCCGCAGCGTCGGCCCCTCGTAAGCCGTGCGGAACAGCCCGCGCTCCTGCAGGATCGGGATGACCAGATCGACGAAGTCGTCGAACGCGCCGGGGAAATAGGGCGGCATCACGTTGAAACCGTCCGCCGCGCCGCTCTCGAACCAGAGCTGAAGCGTGTCGGCGACTTCTTCCGCCGAGCCCACCAGCACCCAGTGGCCGCGGGCGGCGGCGACCATGTTGTAGACGTCGCGCAGGGTGCCGCCCTCGCGCTTCGCCTTGGCCAGCATCACGCCGGTGAACGACTTGTAGGTGTCGGCCTCGGGCAGGTCCGGGATGGGGCCGTCGAGGTCATAGGCGCTCATGTCCGTGCCGAAGCGCTCGGAGAGCATGCCCAGCGCGTTCTTCGCATCCACGAAGCGCATCAGCTCGGCGAGCTTCTCGCGCGCCTCCTGCGCGGTGCGGCCCACCACGGGCATGACGCCCGGCAGCACGCAGACGTCCTCCGGCTTGCGGCCGAACGCGGGGAGGCGGTCCTTCAGCGATTTGTATCCCGCCTGCGCCTCCGCCATGTCCTGCACCACCGCGAACACGATGTCCGCCGTGCGCGCGGCGAGTTGCTGGCCGGGTTCCGAGCCGCCGGCCTGCGAGATGATGGGGTGACCCTGCGGCGCGCGGGAGATGTTCAGAGGCCCCTTCACCTTGAAGAACTCGCCTTCGTGGTCCAGCGCCTTCACCTTGGCGGGGTCGATGTAGAGGCCGGTCTCCCGGTCGGCGACGATGGCGTCGTCCGCCCAGCAGTCCCAAAGGCCCTTCACCACGTCGAGGAACTCGCCGGCGATCTCGTAGCGTTTGGAATGGTCGGGGTGGAGCGTGCCGAAGTTCGCGGCGGCGGCCGGGGCGGCGGTGGTCACCGCGTTCCACACCGCGCGCCCGCCGGAGATGTGGTCCAGCGAGGCGAAGGCGCGGGCCACCGTATAGGGATCGGAATAGGTGGTGGAGACGGTGCCGCCGAGGCCGATGTGCTTCGTCGCCCCGGCGATGGCCGAGAGCAGCGTCAAAGGTTCGAGGCGGGAGGTGTAGGAGGGGTGGGCGGCCGGGTCGGCGTTGAGGTTGTCGCCCATGAAGATGAGGTCGAACAGCCCGCGCTCGGCGGTGGCCGCGATGCGCCGCACCGCTTCGATGTCCTCGAACGTATCGACGGCGCCCGGCACGCGCCAGCCGGCGATGTGGCTCCCCGTTCCCAGCAGGAACAGGCCGAAATGCATCTTGCGGGTCATGATCTTTACTTCCAGAACACCAGCCGTCGCTCGGCGAGGCCGACGAGGCCGAAGAAGGCAAGGCTTGCGGCCGAGGCGATGAAGATCGCCGACCACACCTTCACGAAATCCACCTGCAGCACCGCCTGGTAGATCACCCAGCCGAGCCCGTCGTAGGCGCCCAGCATCTCGGTGACGATGGCGACGATGACCGCGCGCACGGTGGAGACGCGCAGGCCCGCCGCGATCAAGGGCAGCGCGGTGGGCAGGCGCAGGCGGAACAGGATGGAGAGCCGCCCGGCGCCGAACGAGCGCATGAGGTCCACCGAGCGCCGGTCCACCCGGTCGAGGCCGGCCAGCGCCGAAAGGAAGACGGTGAAGGAAACGGCGAGCGCCACCATCACCACCTTCGACGGCATGCCGATGCCGAACCACAACAGGATCAGCGGCGACCATGCCACCACCGGCACCGAATTGATGGAGGTGGCCACTGGCACGATGGCGTTGCGCGTCATGGGGATGAGGGTGATGACGACGGCAAGCGCGATGCCGATGAGCGCGCCGATGACATAGCCGGAAAACGCCTCGACGAGGGTGTAGGCGCCCGCGAGGAACAGCGTCGCGCGGTGGTCGAAGATGCTGCCGAGGATGGCGCTGACCGAGGGCAGCGTATAGGCCGGCAAGTTGAAGCCGCGGGCGATGCCTTCCCAGGCGACGACCAGCAGCACCATGCCGAGGGCGCCGCGCTGGATCGCGCGGGAGGATTGGGTCGCGCTCATTGCTCGGCCCCCCAGAAGACGAGGGCGCGCTCCGCCGCCGCGACCACGGCATAGAAGCCGGTGCCGAGCAGCGCGCACATGGCGATGGCGGCCCAGATGGCGACGACGTTCTCGTTGTACATGCCCTGCAGCAGCAGCACGCCGAGGCCCACCGTGTCGCCGAACCATTCGCCGACGATGGCGCCCACCAGCGACAGCGCCGATGCGAGGCGCAGCGCCACGAAGATCTGCGGCAGCGCCGCCGGCAGCTGCAGGCGGGTGAGGAGTTGGAAGCGGCTGGCGCCGAAGGAGCGCATCAGCGCCTCCTGGCGCGGGTCCACGCTTTCAAGGCCCAGCAGCGCGTTCACCGTCACCGGGAAGAAGGTGAGGTAGAAGGAGATGGCGGCCTTGGCGAGCAGCGTGTTGCCGAACCACAGCACCACCAGCGCGCCGAAGGCGATGACCGGGATGGTCTGCGAGACGACGAACACCGGGAAGATGAGTTCGCGCAGCACCCGCGCGCGGAAGAAGACGATGGCGATGCCCACCCCGAAGACCGCGCCGGACGTAAATCCCATCAGCGTCTCGGTGAGGGTGCGCAGGAACCCCTGCACATAGGGTTCCGGCGTCGCGAGGATGGCATTCAGCACCAGGGTCGGCCGCGGCACATACCAGGGCTTCACGTTGAGGACGATGACGAGGCCTTCCACCGCCGCCAGCACGGCGAGGAGGATGGCGAGCCCGCGCACGGCGCGGAAGAGCGCCGTGAGCCAAGGGGAGGTCCCCGGCCGCACGGCCGGGGACTGGAGGGTTGCCGCGCTCACGGACGGCGGTCCGCCACGGGGATGGCTTCGATGAAGGAGCGGTTGAAGGTGGCGTCGAGGTCGACGGGCTTGGAGATGACCTTGGCGTCGAGGAAGAGCTGCTGGGTGATCTTCACTGCATCCATGTCGATCCAGAACAGGCCATTCTCCTTCACCTTGCCGGCCGTCATCAGCTTCTGCACCTCGGTGAGCTGGAATTCCTGATGGGCGCGGTCGAGCGTCGGGGCGGCCTTCATGATGGTGTCCACGGCGCCCTTGGGGTCGGAGAAGGCATCCTTCCAGCCCTTGATGGAGGCGCGCAGGAAGGCCTTCACCAGCTCCGGCTTCTCCTTGGCGGTGGTCTCCGAGACGATCAGCGTGTCACGCGGGAAGGTGATGCCGGAATCTTCCGCCACGAAGGTGCGGAGCTTCTCTTCGCCCATGCGGGTCTTGATCGTGTAGTATTCATTGTAGCGCGTGGCGGTGATGACATCGACCTGCCCGTCCACGAAGGGCGTCACGCTCACCTGCTGGGGCTGAATGTCCACCAGTGCGGGGTCGATGCCGTTCTTGGTCAGCATCGCCTTCAGCACGTGGTTGGCGCCGGTGAACCAGGTGGTGACCTTCTTGCCCTTGAAGTCCTGGAGCGTCTTGATGGGGCCGTCCGCGCGCGCCACGAAGACGAAGGGCGTCATCTGGTGGGAGATGCCGACGCACACCACCGGCAGGCCCTTGTCGCGGGCGGCGAACACGCTGTCGAGGCCGCCCGAGAGGCCGAAGGTGTCGGCGCCGGTGGCGACGAGGTTTTCCGCGAGGATGTTCGGGCCGCCAGGATTGATGGTGAGGTCGAGGCCCTCGGCCTTGTAATAGCCCTTGGCCACCGCGACGTAGAAGCCGGCGAACTGGGCCTGCGGCAGCCACTTCAGGCGCAGGGTGACCGGCACCGGATCGGCTGCGCGCGCGGGGAGCGCCGAGAGGAACGTGGCGCCCATGGCGGTGGAGAGAAGCGCGGCGCCGGCCGCGAGGGTGGAGAGGAAGGTTCGGCGAGGGATCATCAGGTGGTCTCCGCTGGGAGGGTGTGTTGTTGGTGTTGTGTCGGTGGGTTGGGCTCTATCCGCTTGTC
>JAYSCE010000273.1:3276-6048 GCA_041915035.1 Xanthobacter sp. | reverse complement strand
CCCTTTCTGCCCTCGCGCTGGCGCTGGCGGGCGCGCTGACCGCGCCGCGGCCCGCCGCCGCCCAGCCGGCGCAAGGCTTCCAGACGTCCGTGCCCGCCGCGGTGCTGATCGATTTCGAGACCGGCACGATTCTCTACGAGAAGGACGCCGACAGGCGCTTCGCCCCGGGCACGCTCACGAAGGTGATGACCGCGGATGTGGTCTTCTCCCAGCTCAAGGCCGGCAAGATCGCCCTCGACACGCCCTTCGTGGTGAGCGTGAATGCGTGGAAGCGCGGCGGCGGCCCCTCGGGCGGCGCGGCCATGTTCGCCGAAGTGAACAAGCCGGCCCCGGTGGGTGAGCTGCTCGCTGGCGCGCTGGTGGTCTCCGGCAATGACGCGGCCATCGCCTTGGCCGAGGGCGTCGCCAACACCGAGAGCGAATTTTCTCAGATGATGAATGCCGAGGCGAAGGCCATCGGCATGGCGAATTCCGATTTCCGCAACGCCACGGGCTTCGCCGATCCCGGCCAGGTGTCCACGGCGCGGGATCTTGGCCTGCTCGCCGCCCACATCATCCGCACCTATCCCACCTATTACCCGGTGTTCGCGCGCCCCAACATCGAGTGGAGCCGCATCAAGCAGCGCAATCGCAACGTGCTGCTGGACGCCGGCATCGGCGCGGACGGGCTGCAGGTGGGCTGGGTGAAGGATGTGGGCTACCACGCCCTCGGCTCGGCGGTGCAAAACGGCCAGCGCCTCATAGTCGCCACCCTCGGCGCGAAGAGCGAGAAGGAGCGGCTGGAAGAGACGCGCAAGCTGCTGGAATGGGGCTTCCAGTCGTTCCGCCAGCGGCAGATCTTCACGGCGGACCAGGAGATCGGCCGCGCCCAGGTGTTCGGCGGTACGCAGGGCTCGGTCGGCCTCGTGGCGAAGGGCGCGGTTTCCATCCTCACCCCGCGCTCGGGCAATGAGCGGGTCACCGCCAAGGTGGTCTATACCGGCCCGCTGCGCGCCCCCGTCGCCAAGGGCACGGAAGTGGGGCGCATGCAGGTCACGCGTGGGCAGGTGAAGGCGCTGGAAATCCCCCTCTACACCGCCGAGGACGTGCCCGTGGGCTCGCTGACGGACCGCGCGCTCGACGGGGGCATGACGCTGCTCGGCGACGGCGTGCGCGATCTCTTCAAGAAGGTGCTCGCGAAGGTCGGCAAATGAGCGGTCGTTTCATCACCCTCGAAGGCGGGGAGGGCACCGGCAAGTCCACGCAGGCGCGGCGTCTGGCGCAGCATCTGCGCGCCCTCGGCCGCGAGGTGGTGGAAACCCGCGAGCCCGGCGGCACGCCGGGGGCGGAGGCCCTGCGCCATGTCATCCTCTCCGGCGCCGCCGAGCCCCTCGGCCCCGCGGCGGAGGCGCTGCTGTTCGCTGCCGCACGGGCGGACCACGTGGCCGGCCTGATCGCTCCCGCGCTGGCGGCGGACAAGATCGTGGTGTGCGACCGCTTCATCGATTCCACCCGCGTCTATCAGGGCGCGGTCGGCGCCGTGGCGCCGGGGCTTCTCGATTCGCTTGAAAGCCTCTCCGTGGGCGCGGTGCGGCCGGACCTCACTTTGGTGCTCGACGTGCCGCCGGAGATCGGCCTGGCCCGTGCGGCCCGGCGTGCGGCGGGCGCGGCGGCGGACCGGTTCGAGAAGGAAGGCGGGGACTATCACGCCGCGGTCCGCGCCGCCTTTCTCGCGCGTGCGCAGGCGGAACCGGCGCGCTGCGTCCTCATCGATGCTTCGGCCGATGCGGATGCCGTCGCAGCGACCATAGCCGACGTGGTGTCGACCCGTCTTGGGCTGAGTGCCTTTGAGATGTCGGGCGCGGGCGCATGAGCACGGAGATAGCCGGCGACGTGCTCCCGGGCGCGCCGCATCCGCGCGAGCAGGTCCGCCTGTTCGGCCATGCGGCGGTGGAGGCGGACCTGCTGGGCGATTTCCGCGCCGGGCGCCTGCCCCATGCCCTGCTCATCGGCGGGCCTGAGGGCATCGGCAAGGCGACGCTCGCCTACCGCCTCGCCCGCGTGGTGCTGGCCGGCGGGCCGGAGCCGGGCGCCCATGATCTGAGCCTGCCGGCGAGCCATCCGGTGTTCCGGCAGGTGGCCTCGCTCAGCCATCCCGACATGCTGGTGCTGCGCCGCGCGCCGGAGGCGGGGGAAGAGAAGATCCCCACCATCATCCCGGCCGAAATGGTGCGCCGGGTGCGCAGCTTCTTCGGCGCCACGGCGGCGGCCGGCGGCTGGCGGGTGTGCATTGTCGATGCCGTGGACGAACTGAACGCATTCGGCGCCAATGCCTTGCTGAAGACGCTGGAGGAACCGCCGCCGCGCGCGCTGTTCCTGCTCATCACCCATGCCCCCGGCAAGGTGCTGGCCACCATCCGCTCGCGCTCGCGGCTGCTGCGCCTTAGGGCGCTGGCGGAAGGCGATGTGTTGGCGGCGCTGGACCACCTTTCCGTCGAGATCGGCGACCTCAACGCCGCCGAGCTTCCCGCCGCCGCGCAGGCCTCCGGCGGCAGCGTTCGCCGCGCCCTCACGCTGGCGCGCGGGGAGGGGATGGAGGTGCGCCTCGCCACCCTCAAGGCCCTGGGCCAGTTGCCGCGGCCCCGGCCGGAGGACCTGCACGCGCTGGGCACGCGGCTTCAGGGCGACCGGGCGGACGGGCTCGACCTGTTCGTCGAGGCGGTGAGCGACTATGTGGCCGCCCAGGCCACGCACGCGGCCACGAGGATGTCGCTGGCCACCAGCTTGCCTTCC
>JAYSCE010000273.1:0-3266 GCA_041915035.1 Xanthobacter sp. | reverse complement strand
ATCGCCTTGTCCGCCTCGGCGAGGTATGGGAGAAGGTGCGGCGCAGCGCGACCGAGGCTGATGTCTTCAATCTCGATCGCAAGGCGCTGGTGTTCCGCATCTTTGCCGATCTGGCCGAGGCCGTGCGCTGAAGCTGCCGCAAGCTGAAGCCGCAGTCCCGGGGGTCGGGGAAATCGTCCGAGCCTTCCGATGTCCGTCAAGCCGCCGTTCTACATCACCACCGCCATCTCCTACCCCAATGGCGTGCCCCACATGGGCCATGCCTATGAGGCGATCGCGACCGACTGCATGGCGCGCTTCAAGCGGCTCGACGGCTATGACGTGCGCTTCCTCACCGGCACGGACGAGCACGGCATCAAGATGCTGCAGACCGCGCAGCGCGCCGGCGTGACCACCCGCGAACTGCTCGAGCGCAATGTCCCTCGCTTCCAGGCGATGGTGGAGACGTTCAACCTCTCCAACGATGATTTCATCCGCACCACCGAGGAGCGACACCGGATTTCCACGCAGGCCATCTGGGAAAAGATGGCGGCGAACGGGGATATCTATAAATCCACTTACGCTGGCTGGTATTCGATCCGCGATGAAGCCTATTATGCGGAAGATGAGACAACACTGAACGACGCCGGTGTCCGCCTGGGACCACAGGGTACGCCTGTGGAATGGGTGGAGGAGGAGAGCTATTTCTTCCGGCTTTCGGCCTATCAGGACCGACTGCTCACTTACTATGCCGAAAACCCGGGGTTTATAGCGCCTGACACCCGCCGAAACGAGGTTGTCAGCTTCGTGTCGGGTGGCCTTCAGGACCTCTCCATCTCCCGCACCACCTTCGACTGGGGCATCCCCGTTCCGGGTGATCCCAAGCACATCATGTATGTGTGGGTGGATGCGCTAACCAATTATATCACCGCGCTCGGTTATCCGGACGTGGAGGGCGACTTCGCCAAGTACTGGCCGGCGGATGTGCATGTCATCGGCAAGGATATCATTCGTTTCCATGCGGTTTATTGGCCGGCGTTTCTCTGGTCCGCGGGGCTTGAGGCGCCGAAGCGCGTGTTCGGCCACGGTTTTCTCTTCAACCGCGGGGAGAAGATGTCGAAGTCGGTCGGTAACGTCATCGACCCGTTCGACCTTGCCGCGACCTATGGTGTTGATGCCATTCGATATTTCTTCCTGCGGGAGGTCGCCTTCGGCCAGGATGGCTCCTACAGCCACGAAGCCATCGTCAACCGCATGAACGCCGACCTCGCCAACGACCTGGGCAACCTCGCCCAGCGGTCGCTGTCGATGATTTCCAAGAATCTCAACGGCTTGGTCCCCACCCCCGGCCCCCTCTCGCCGGAGGACGAGGCGATGCTGGCGCTTGCCGACGGCATGCTGGCGAAGAGCCGCGAGGCGATGGACGCGCAGGCTATCCATTTGTATCTCAACGCAGTTTGGGCCGTGGTCGCGGAAGCCAACCGCTACTTCGCCGCCCAGGCCCCCTGGGCCCTGCGCAAGACCGATCCCGCCCGCATGGAGACCGTGCTCTGGGTCACCGCCGAGGTGATCCGGCAGGTCGGCATCCTGGTCCAGCCGGTGATGCCGGAAAGCGCCGCCAAGTTGTTGGATCTGGTAGCGATTCCGGCCGATGAGCGGGGTTTCGACCAGCTCGATCCGGCCTTCCGCCTGCCTCCGGGCCGCACCCTCCCGACTCCCGCCGGCGTGTTCCCGCGCTATGTGGAGCCGGAAGCGGCCACCTGAGGGACGGGTGTGCGCGGACCGGAAATATCTTAACCTTGCTAGGGTTTTGTAGTTTACAGCATGCGGGGCTGGGGGAACTGGAGCGGTGGGAATGACGGGCGTGAGATGGGTTTCGGCGGCCGCGGTGGCGCTGGCACTGGCCGGCTGCTCCAGCAGCTACGACCGCGCTCCGGCGCCGGCTCCCAATTATGATCCCATCCCCCCGGCCATGCCCACCGAGATGCCCCCTCCGGTGCCGGAAGGCCCCGCCGTTCCGCGCATCGAGGTGAAGCTGGCCGGTGCCGACGCCACTCTCGTGCGCGCCCGCATCGCGACGTCACGGCGTGCCCGACAGTACACCATCACGGTGGACCAGCCGGCCCAACTCATTGCCGAAAAACGCCTTCCGCCGGATGAGGCGATGAAGCGCACCAACGGCCAGAGCCAGGATGCCGCCTTCCGGCTCGACTACATCTTCAACACCTCGGGCGGTAACGTCACGGTCTCGCTGGAAGCCTCCATCGTCACCAACCCGGGCCGTCCCGGCGAGCGCGTGCAGCCCATCACCATGCCCGCCTCGGATGCGGATGCGCTTAAGGAAGAGATCAGCGCGGCCCAGTAGCCGCGCTCTTCAACGCTGGCGTGGGGTTCCGGCGAGACGCTCGACGGCAATGACGGTCGCGAGTGCGGCGACTGTCTTCACTGCGGCACCCGGCAGGAAGGGCAGGAAGCCCCGCTCAAGAGCGAAGAGTGGCCCCATCTTGGTCGCGAGCCAGCCAGCGCCCATCACCATCAGCACCAGATGGCCCAAAGCGAGTACCCCGAACAGCGGCAACGGCCGCAGCCGCGCCCAGGTCTCCTGAAACCATCCCACCAGCAGCGCCGTCACCAGAAAGCCGACGATGAACCCGCCTGAAGGGCCGGTCAGCATGGTGAGCCCGCTCCGCCCGCCCGAGAACACTGGAAGCCCCATCAGTCCGGCGAGGAGATAGATGGCCACGGTGAGCCCGCCGAACTGCCAGCCCATGAGCGCCGCCAGCGTAATCAGCACATAGCTTTGCAGGGTGATCGGCACCGGCTGGATGGGAATGGACAACTGGGCGCTCCAGGCCAGAAGCGCTACACCCACCACGAGGCCGGCGATCGCCCAAACGTTGGATGCGTCCGCGAGGCGGGCGAGGGCGGGGCGGAACGGAGGCTGGGTCTTGAGCATGGCGGTCCCACGATCGGGCGGGCAGGGCCCGCGTCTGTTCCGGCGATACCTTCGCCGGTTGAGCGCGGCAAGTCCCGGCCGTGCGTGGCACGCATGGCCGCCGCCTCGACGGGGGCGGCCGATGTGCTTATGTGAAGCGCGGACCGCCCGTAGGATCATCATGCTCGTCGACAGCCATTGCCACCTCGATTTCCCTGATTTCGCCGCCGAGCTGCCGGACGTGGTGGCGCGTGCCGAGGCAGCCGGCGTCTCCCATCTGGTGACCATTTCCACGCGGGTCCGCCGCTTCAACGAGATCCTCGCCATCGCCGAGCGATTTGACAGCGTAAGC
>JAYSCE010000272.1:5569-6057 GCA_041915035.1 Xanthobacter sp. | reverse complement strand
GGCGCTCCCGCGGATGGTTGCCGCATTCGGCCCGCGCCGGCTGATTCTCATGTCCATCGCCCTGTCGGCGCTGGTGCTGGCGATTTTTCCGATCATGCCGGCCATCTGGCTCTGGTTCGTGCTGCGCCTGTTCCTCGGCATGGCCGCGGAGGCGCTGTTCGTCACCTCTGAGACCTGGATCAACGCGCTCTCCACCGAGAGCACCCGCGCCCGTTCCATGGCGGCCTATACGGCAGCGCTTTCGGTGGGGCTGGCCCTCGGCCCGCTGATTCTCTCGCTGGTCGGCACCGAAGGGGCGGCGCCCTATCTGCTCGGTGCCGGCGTCGCGCTACTGGCTGCCCTGTTCGTTGCATCCCCGAAAGTGATCGCACCGCATTTCGACGAGCCGACGATCGGCAACCCCATGCGCTTCGTGCGGCTCGCGCCGCTGGCCCTCTCGGCGACCATGCTGAACGCCGCTATCGAGACGGCCGGGCTTTCCTTCCTCG
>JAYSCE010000272.1:0-5559 GCA_041915035.1 Xanthobacter sp. | reverse complement strand
CTATGCAGTGGGACTCGGCTGGGCGGAGGAGCACGCGACGCGGCTGATGTCTGTGATGATGATCGGCGCCATCATCCTCCAACTGCCCATCGGCTGGCTTGGTGACACCATGGACCGGCGACGGCTGGTCATCCTGCTTGCGGTCGTCTCTGCGGTTGGCGCAGCGGTATGGCCTCTCGCGCTCGGCAGCGCGGTGGCGACCTATGCCCTGCTTTTCGTGTGGGGCGGGGCCTTCGTGGGCATCTACACCATCATGATTACGCTGGTGGGCAGCCGCTTCCGGGGCGGCGACCTCGTGGGCATTTATGCGGTCTCGGGCCTGTTCTGGGGCCTCGGCGCCCTGGTCGGCCCGCTTGGAGCGGGATTTGCCATGCAGATCCATCCGCACGGCCTTGCCCTGTTCGCAACCCTCGCCTGCACCCTCTTCGCTCTCGCCGCCTGGCGTCTGCGCGGCAGCGTGTGAAGGCGAAGAGCGAATCAGCGGGACGATTCGAGCGTTTCAGTCAGATCATCGAATCGGAATTTTCTGCCGGGCCGGCAGGCGATCCCGAGCGTCCGGAAGGTCCGATTCCATCCGCGCCGGGAGCCGAGATCGTTGTAGTCACGCAGGCGAGGGACTGAAGCCGTCATCAGCCACAGACGGGGCCGCACTGGCGCATAGTCCAGGAGCAGCAGTCGCGGGTCTGCGGCGAACGTGGCGAGCGCAGCATGGAGCTGGTCGAGCATCTCCTCCAGCTTATCGCCCTTTGGGTCGTGCGCCGGCAGGCACTGGCGCACGAAGAGGGTCGTGCCTTCGGCGCAGTCATCTACCAGCCTCGCTTGCAACGCCTCGTACTTGGGAATCAGCCGCGCCGCCATCTCCGACTCGCCGAGGGCGAGATAGTCCTCGCCGGCTGGAAACTCATGGCGGTGAATGGTGCCGGACAGGCGCGAATAGAGCGCGGGCACGCCGCCATAATCCGGCACCTTCATGAGGTCCGCGGCCTCGAACACCGCCGGCGCCCCTGCGTCCAGCACCTTGAGGACGCTGCCGAGCGGCGTCACCCACAATCGAAGGGATAGGCCCGCTCTGACCGGGTGAGGCGGCGGACCTGGTACGCGACCTCGCAGACCGCGCCGAGACTCACGATTCGGTGGGGGATGAGAGCGGGCGCGGGGCGGCGGAAGAAGGACGACATGAGTGCCATTTACCATGACGCGGTGAATATGGCCTCTGCAACCGCATGCGGGCGCAACAAAGCCTGCCGCACAACGAAAGTTCGTGCCGCGCAGCGGGAAGAAATTTCAGCAGGGAGGGGACTGGGTCATCCGGCGAGGCCGGATTTTCATCTGGTCGGAGTGGCAGGATTTGAACCTGCGACCCCCACGTCCCGAACGTGGTGCGCTACCAGACTGCGCTACACTCCGATCCAGAGGCGCCGCATCTAGCATCCGCTCCTGGGGGATGCAAGGGGCATGGTGCGCCAGCTTCGCTTGAACGGTGGATGGCCCCATGCCATAGGAAGCGCGCTCATGGTGCGTCCTCGGGCGGCGCCATGGGTTTCAATGGCTTGAGCATGTGGAGTTGGGTCTATGGCGACGGACGGTTTCGCGAGCGGTCTTCTGAAGGGCAAGCGCGGGCTGATTCTCGGTGTCGCCAACAATCGATCCATCGCCTATGGAATCGCCAAGTCCGCGCGAGCCCATGGCGCCGAGCTGGCCCTCACCTACCAGGGCGAGGCGCTGCGGAAGCGGGTCGAGCCGCTGGCGGCGGAACTGGGTGGTCATCTCGTCGGCCACTGCGACGTGACCGAGCCGGAGACGCTGGATGCCGTCTTCGCTGAGACCGAGCGCCTGTTCGGCACCCTCGATTTCGTCATCCACTGCATCGCCTTCTCCAACAAGGACGAGCTGGACGGCCGCTATGTGGAAACCACGGCGGACAATTTCACCAAGACCATGCTCATCTCCTGCTACTCCTTTACCGCTGTCGCGCAGCGGGCGGAAAAGCTGATGACCAATGGCGGCTCCCTCATCACGCTCACCTATTACGGCGCGGAAAAGTGGATGCCCCACTACAATGTCATGGGCGTCGCGAAGGCGGCTCTCGAGGCCAGCGTGCGGTATCTGGCCGCTGACCTCGGCCCCAAGGCGATCCGCGTGAATGCCATCTCCGCCGGCCCCATCAAGACCCTGGCCGCCTCGGGCATTGGCGATTTCCGCTACATCCTGAAGTGGAACGAGCTGAACTCGCCGCTGCGCCGTACTGTCACCACCGATGAAGTCGGCGATGCGGGCGTCTATCTGCTCTCCGATTTGTCGCGGGGTGTGACCGGCGAGGTGCATCATGTGGATGCCGGGTACCATATTGTGGGCATGAAGCATCCCGACGCGCCGGACCTCGCCCTCGTCCGCGATTGAGCACGGCGCGCGCCCACAAAGGAGACTCACGATGACGGCGCTTGATCCCCGGGCCGCCCGTTTCGCCCTCGCCGTTGCCGTCTCCGCGGGAATGCTCCTGGCAGCCGAGGCGGCGCTCGCGCAGAGCCCGCCGACCTTCCAGCAGTACCCTCTCCGAGATCGCGTGTTCGGACCCGGCGGCGCGATCTTCCCGGATTATGTGACGCCGTCCGAATACGGCGTCAGCTTCATGATCGGGGGTGGCGGCAGCCGGAGCGCAGTCTTCGCTGCCGGCACGTCTGACTACAACTGCCAGCAGACGCAGATTCCCACCATCCAGGTCCTCTCCGCCCCGCCCGGCGGCAAGGTCAGCATCCAGTATGGCCGCTTCGTCGCTACCGGAATCGATGGCGGGCACACCACCAAGTGCATCGGCCAGCCGGCCAAGGGGCTCATCGTGAGCTACAAGGGCAAGGCCGCGCCGGGCTCGACCCTCAAGCTGCGCGTGACCTACCCGCCGCGCGGCGAGTGGTACGACCACGTAGTCGCGATTCCGCCGCGCTGAGGGATGCCGCGGCCGACGGGGCGGGCCGGAGAGAGATGACGACGCGACGCTTTTTTCTCGTCCGCCATGGCGAGACCGACTGGAATGTGGTGGGCCGGCTCCAGGGGCGCCGCGACGTGCCGCTGAATACGCTCGGCCGCATCCAGGCGGGTCAGGTGGGCCGCGTGCTCGCCCAGCTGGCGGGAGACACGCGCGCGCTCACCTATGTTTCCAGCCCCCTCTCGCGGGCTGTGGAAACCATGCGCATCCTGCGCACCGGACTCGATCTTCCGGTCGGCGAGTTCAAGACCGACGTGCGCTTCGCCGAAATCTCCTTCGGCATCTGGGAAGGCCAGACCTGGCCCGAACTGCGCCGCCGCGATTATGAGGCCGTGCGAAGGCGCGACCTCGACCCCTGGAATTTCGCCCCGCCCGGCGGCGAGAGCTACCGCACCTTGTGTACACGCGTCAGCGCAGCCTGCGCCGAAATTGAGAATGACGCCGTGATTGTCACCCATGGCGGGGTCATCCGTGCCCTGCTGCATGTGAAGGCCGGCATGCCGGAGGCCGAAGCCTCCAATCTTCCGGTGCGACAGGGCGCGGTCTACGTCGTATCGCGCGGCGGGTTCGAGGTCGCAGACTGAGCGGCCGCGCCGCCCGCCCCCACCCCTCCCCTTGGCATTTTTCTTGCTGCGTCAAACCCGTAGGCCCGGCGCCCGTGTCGTGAACGCGACGGGCGGGGTCTTTTCTTGACGCCTTTTCACCCGAGCCCCCGGGGGGACTTTTCATGACCGACATGGCCGAACTGCAGAAGCGGAAGATGCCGCTCAACCTCGCCATCGTCCATGTGGATCCGGATGCCTTCATCGCCAACTACATGGGCTGGCTGGAGATCACCAAGTTCATCACCGCCCTGCGCGCCGGCGATGCGACGGTTCCGGCGGACGGCAAGACCCCCACCCTCAGCCCGGCCGATCTCGCCAACGGCGGGGTGCACAATGTCGCCAACGACGCCATGTTCGCCTTCTGCATGACGGCCGCGCTGAAAGGCGACAAGGCTGCGGTCGACAAGGTGGAGGCAGCCTTCATCGAGGCCTGGGGCAAGGAGTATCCGGGCAACTTTGCCCTCTGGCACTTCCGCACGAATATCGAGACGCCCATCACGCTTGAGGATTTCGTGGGGCAGGCGGGCAAGAAGATGCTGCTGGGCGACATCCCGCCCCCGCCGCTGCGGGCCAAGGAGAACTGGAGCGCGGGGCTGCGCTTCTTCGAGAAGGCGCGCAAATCCAATTTCGTCCACGAGATCATGTACCCGCTGGCCCTGTGGCACCGCGCCAAATGGACCGAGACGCTGGAGAAGGGCATCGCCTTCCTCAAGCACATCGAGGACACGGTGCCCGTGCTGCGAGACACGCTGGAAGAGAAGCGGAACGATCAGCCCTTCATCGCCAACATCCTGCTGAAGAATGCCTTCGGCGTGGATATGGAGCTGACCGAGGAATACGAGGGCTTCCTGCGCTCGTTGGCGCGGCGGGACTGACGCGCCGCCAATCGGTATGACGCGCTGGGCAGGCCTCAACCCTGCCCGGCGACCTCATCCCTGCCCGGCGACCTCATCCCTGCCCGGCGACCTCTTGCCGGTGCAGCACGTGGGGCCGCGAGACCAGCAGCTTGTCGATGCGGCGGCCATCCATGTCGACGATCTCGAACCGCCAGCCGAGCGCGGTGAACACCTCACCCTCCTCCGGCAATTCCTTGAGGTGGGACAGGGCGAAGCCCGCCACGGTGTGAAAACCCTCGTCGGTCGGCAAGGCGACGTCGAGCAGGTCGCGCAGTTCGTCCACCGGGGTATCGCCGGCCACGAGATAGCTACCGTCGTGGCGCTCCACCACGTTGCGCTCCACATGGGCGTCGCCCGGCTCATGGCCGGCTTCCACTGATCCGGTGATGGCGAGCAGCAGGTCGTAGCCCGTCACCACGCCGGCCATATCGCCGTATTCGTCCACAACGATGGCCATGGGCACCTCGGCGCCGCGCAGCACGCGCATGGCCTCCAGCGCCCCCACGTTTTCCACGATGAAGGGCACCGTCTGCACATATTGGCGCGGGTCGGGCCGCTCGCCCTTCAGATAGGCGTCGAGCACACGCTTGGCCTGGATGACGCCGATGGTCTCCTCGGGCGAACCGTCGCAGGCCGGAAGGCGCGAATGGGGCGTGGTGAGGAGGACGTGGCGGACTTCCTCGGCATCCTTGGAGATGTCCACCCACTCCACATCGGGGCGGGGCGTCATGATGGCCGTCACCGGCCGGTCGGCAAGGCGCATCACACCGGAGATCATGCGCCGCTCGGCCGGGTCGATGACGCCCGCCGTCTCGGCCTCTGTGATGATGGCGCGGATTTCCTCGTCAGTGACCGAGCTGGAACGATTCCCGCCCCGGCCAAGCAGAGTCAGCACCGCGCGGGTCGAGGCATCGAGCAGCCACACCATTGGCGCCGACACCTTGGAAAGCCCGATCATGAGCGGCGCGACAAGGCACGCCAGCGGCTCGGCATTCTGCAGGGCCAGGCGCTTGGGAATAAGCTCGCCGATCACAAGCGACACGTAGGTGATGGCTACCACCACGGCCGTGTAGCC
>JAYSCE010000271.1:4193-6068 GCA_041915035.1 Xanthobacter sp. | reverse complement strand
GCCATCGGCGCGGACCGGATGCGGCAGATCCTCTTCCACCGGCGCACCGAAGACGAGCCCACGCGCGTCGAGCCTACGCGCGTCGAGCCACATTTTTGACAGCCGGCGCACCGGGGGGCGCGCCTGAACTGACCAGAAGGGGGAGAAGCGATGACCAAGGCAGTTGCGGCCGTATCGAGCGGCACCGAGACCGACGCCGAGCGCCGTGTCTACAGCGACGGCAGCCCGCATGACGAGATCCACTATCTCGAGTGCAAGCTCATCCTCAAGCCCGAACGCTTCACCTCGGCCAAGACCTTCCTGGAATACGGGAAGATCATGGCCAAGACCGCCAAGAAGTTCGGCATCGACTTCTCCGACAAGGGCATCGTGCTAAAGCCGGAAGTGCGCGAGGTTCTGTTCCTAGATACCGCCGACTTCGGGCTCTACAACAACGCCTTCATCCTGCGCCGCCGCATCCGCTACGAGAACGGCTTTCCCGCGGAAGACCCGGAGATCGTCTTCAAGTTCCGCCATCCGGACCTCAAGACGGCGGCAGAACTGGACGTGCGCCCGCTGATCGCCGGGCAGTACCGCATCAAGTTCAAGGCCGAGGCCCTGCCCCTCAAGGACCAGGTGGGCGGCTACCGGATGCTCTATTCGCACAATGTGCAGTTCGGCATCAGCCAGGCCCCGGAAGGCGACAACACCGCCATGTCCACCCTGGCGCAGGTGTTCCCCGTCCTCGGCCAGTTGAAGACCCTCGCCGGCCAGCGGGTGGAGCTGGTGAACCAGACCATCGTCGAGGAGGTGCTGCAGGACCTCGGCGTGCTCGACTTCGGCAAGGGCGTCACCGCCAAGGCCAACATCGCCATCTGGCGCGAGCGCGGCACCCACCGTCCCATGTGCGGCGAGTTCGCCTTCCAGGCCAAATTCGAGCGCCGCAACGAATTGCACGACAAGGCGCTCCAGCGCTGCCGCCTGTTCTTCATCGAGTTGCAGCAGGCGACCCGCGACTGGCTGTCCCTCGGCACCACCAAGACCGGCCTCGTCTATCGCCTCAAGGGCAACCCGCCCCAGGCGCACGAGTGAGCCTGGAGATGGCGAAGCGGCCGTTGCTGGAGCGGATGCGCGGGGACGAATTTCTCGGCGTCCATCTGGCGGTGAACATCTTCGTGGGCAGCACGCTCCTGTGGCTGCTCCTGAAGGTGCTGGCGGGGCTCAACCCCATCTGGGCCATCGCCTCCATGGTGGCGGCGAGCGACCCGCAGGTGAAGCAGGCGTTCGCCAATTTCCGCGCCCGCTTCGTCAATGCCCTGCTCGGCTGCGCCGTGGGCATCCTGTTCCTGCTGTTCGGCGGCGTGGACGAATGGAAGCTGCCGTTCGCCATGGCGCTGGCGGCGCTCGCCTCGTCCTATCTGGTGCGCATTCCCACCATGTGGCGCCAGTGCCCGATCACCGCCGCGCTGGTGGTTGCCTCGGCCGTCTCCTCGCACTCCAACCTTTCGGGTATGGAGATCGGCGTGCGCCGGGTGGGCGAGATCATCCTCGGCTGCCTCATCGGCGCGCTGGTGTCGTGGGCCATGTCCAAGGTCTGGCACGTGCCGGAAAAGCCGGCCAAGCCGAAGGCACAGGCATGAAGCCGAAGGCTTGAGCGGGGACCCGACCGCGCTCCCCCTCCCGGCCCCACTCAGGAGTGCGAGCGCTCGACAGTGCTCAGCGTCGCCGCCACGTCCTGGTCGAGGTTCGCCTTCAGGAAGTGCTCGGTCTCGGGCAGGATGAGGTGGAAGTCGGTGAGGTTCTCCACCGCGATTTTCAGCGGCCCCGCCTCCACCTCCAGCACATGGCCGCCCTGGCTGCGGTCGTCGGACAGGAAGTGGAAGTGGTAGCCCTCCA
>JAYSCE010000271.1:0-4183 GCA_041915035.1 Xanthobacter sp. | reverse complement strand
GAACTCGGCCGAGTATGCGGGCGACCAGATGCCCACCAAAGTGCCGTCCACATCCTCGAAGGTGAATTCGCTCTGGGTCTTGGCCGCCTCGGCGAGCGGGGTGCCGGGCTTGGGCGGGCACACGGCGCGGGCCTTCACTTTCCTGAACCGCCCATCGAGCCGCACGGCGTGGAAGATGTTGTCGGAGGCGCGGAAGCAGTCGCAGGCGGCGCCGAGGCCGTCGAAGCTGGAGACGCCCTCCGTCTCCCCCACACGATCGGCGGAAAAGCGCGTGACCACCGCGAAGGGCGAGCCGGCCTCCGCCGGCGCCTCATGCACCGCGCCGCTGCCGCGCACCTGGAAGGCCTTGCCGTCCAGCACCACCATCTCGCCGTCGAGCCCGGCGAAGGTGCCGAGGCCGAAATCGCCATGCTCCAGCAGTGTGCCGACGTTGACCTCCCGGTCATACACCCCCGCCACCAGGGCGCCGGAGGTGGACACCTGGAACACGGTGTGGACCTCGGCCTTCAGGTGGTCGGCGAGGATGGCGCGGACATGCGCGCCGAGATCCTTGCCGGCGCGGGCGGCTTCCTGTTCCAGCGCGGTCGTGAGGGAGAGCGGCAGATCGATCTCGAGGCGCGGCATGGGTCCGTCTCTCCGGCGGGCTGGGAGCAACGGCCCTCCAAGAGCAGATTTGCCGCGCGGAGGCAAACGCCCCCTCAAATCCCCAGATACGCCTCCCGTACGCGCGGGTCTGCGATCAGTTCCGCCGCCGGGCCGACCATGGTGACGCGGCCGGTCTCCATCACATAGCCCCGGTCTGCCACCGAGAGCGCCCCGAAGGCGTTCTGCTCCACCAGCAGCACGGTGACATCCAGCGCCTTCAGACCCTTCACCACCTCGAAGATCTGCGCCACCAGGATGGGCGCGAGGCCCATGGAAGGCTCGTCCAGCAGGAGGCACGCGGGCCGGCCCATGAGGGCGCGAGCGATGGCCAGCATCTGTTGCTGCCCGCCGGAGAGGCCGCCCGCCAGCTGGTTGCGCTTTTCCTTCAGGATGGGGAACATGGCGAAGGCGTCCGCCATGTCGCGCTCCACCCGCTCATCCGCGAAGACGAAGGCGCCGAGGCGCAGGTTTTCCTCCACGCTGAGATTGGTGAAGATCTGCCGCCCCTCCGGAGATTGCGCCAGCCCCCGCGCCACCCGGCGATAGGCGGGGACAGCCGTCAGGGCCTCGCCGCGAAAGGTGATCGTGCCGCCCGACACCGGCTGCACGCCGGAGAGGCAGCGCAGGAGCGTGGTCTTGCCCGCCCCGTTCGCCCCCACCACGGTGACGATCTCGCCGGAACCGACGAAGAGGTCCACCCCGTGCAGCACCTCGATGCGCCCGTAGCGCGAGCGCAGCCCCTCAACCGTGAGCATTCAGCGCCTCCGTCGTGCCGGCACCGAGATAGGCCTCGATCACCTTCGGGTCGCGGCTGACGACAGCCGGATCGCCCTCGGCGATCTTCTCGCCGTGGTCCAGAACCACGATGGTGTCGGACAGGCGCATCACCAGCTTCATGTCGTGCTCCACGAGGAGGATGGCGACGCCGGTCTTCGCCACCTCGCAGATGAGGCGATCGATTTCCTCCGTCTCCACCGCGTTGCAGCCCGCCGCCGGTTCGTCCAGCAGCAGCACGCGCGGACGCGCGGCGAGCGCGCGGGCGATTTCCAGCCGCTTCAGCGCGCCGTAGGAGAGCGCGCCCGCTTCGCGCTCGGCCGCCCGCTCCAGCCCGACCCGCTCCAGCAGCACCCGCGCGCCTTCTGCAGCCGCCCGCGCCCGCTTGCGCGAGGCCGGCAAGCCGAACAGATCGGCGAGCACCGGCCCGCGCTCGTGCATGTGGAAGCCGACGATGACGTTCTCCAAAACGCTCATCTCGTGGAAGATCTGGAGGTTCTGGAAGGTGCGCGACATGCCGCGCCCCGCCAGAAGGTCCGGGCGCAGGCCGGTGACGTCCGCGCCATCCAGGCGCACCCGGCCCGATTTCGGTAGATAGACGCCGGAGATCATGTTGAACAGCGTGGTCTTGCCCGCCCCGTTGGGGCCGATGACGGAGACGATCTTGCCCTGATCCAGCGCGAACGACACGTCGTTCACCGCCGTGACCCCGCCAAAGGAGATGCCGAGGCCTTCCACTTGCAAGAGGCTCATTCCCCCCTCCCCCGCAGCAGGCGCCGGGCGCTGGGGATGAGCCCCGCCGGCAGGAAGATCATCACCAGCATCATCACGAGGCCCAGCACCACGTGCTCATAATCCTGAAGCACGGTGAGCACCTGTGGCAGCAGGGTGAGCAGCGCCGCGCCGAAGATGCCGCCCAGCACCGAGCTCGCCCCGCCCAGCACCGCCATGGTGACAAGCTCGATGGAGTGCATGAAGCCCGCGACATCCGGCGTGATGAGCCGGTTCTGCAAGGCCAGCAAGGAGCCGGCGACGGAGGCGTAGACGGCGGAGATGACGAAGGCGTTCAGCTTCGCCTTCGCCACATCGACACCCGCCGTGCGCGCGGCCACCTCCGAGCCATGCAGCGCCCGGAGCGCCCGGCCGGTGGGGCTTTCGCGCAGGTTCAGCGCGAGCCAGGCACCGATGAAGAGCACGAGGCCGCAGAAGGCGTACCAGAATTGCGGATTGGTGAGTTCGATACCCACCTGTTCCAGCAGCGCGCGCAGGCCGGGGTCCGGCACCTTGATGCCGTCCGGCCCGCCGGTGAGCCAGCCTTCGTTGGCGAGCACCATGGAGACGAGCACGCCGAAGCCGAGCGTCGCAACGGCGAGATAATAGCCCTTCAGCTTCAGGATCGGCCGGCCTACCACATAGGCGATGGCGCCCGAAAGCGCCGCGCCTGCCACCACTGCGAGCGCGGGGGGCAGGCCGAAATGCGCCGGCAGCAACGCGCACGAATAGCCGCCGATGCCGAGGAAGCCCGCATGGCCAAGGCTGATCTGGCCGGCATAGCCGGTGAGGATCACGATGCCCACCACCGCGATGGAATTGACGAAGACCAGCGAGCCGACGCGGTAGTAATAATTCGAGGGGAAGAAGAAGGGACTGGCGATCATCAGCACCGCCAGCACCAGCAGGGTGGACTGCTTCGGGGAGAGCCGCATGGTCACACGCGCTCCACCGGATTGCTGCCATAGAGGCCGCGCGGGAAGGCGAACAGCACGGCGAGGATGACGAAGAAGGCCACCGCATCCTTGTAGTGGGACGAGATGTAGCCCGCCGTCAGCGCCTCCATGAGGCCCAGCAGCAGCCCGCCCGCGAGCGCCCCCTTGGGATTGCCCATACCGCCCAGCATGGCGGCGGCGAAGCCCTTCAGCGCCAGCGAGATTCCGATCTCGAAGCTGGTGGGCAGGATGGGAGTGATGAGCACGCCCGCCAGCGCGCCGATCGCGGCGGAGAGGGCGAAGGAGAGCGTCATCACAAAGCGCGTGTTGATGCCCACGAGCTGCGCCGCGAGGCGATTGTTGGAGGTGGCGAGCACCGCGCGGCCGGTCAGCGTGCGGGTGAAGAACAGCCACAGCGCCACGAAGATGGCCACTGCCCCCGCCACCACCCACAGGCTCTGCGGCAGCAAGGTGGCGCCCAGCACATGGATGGGATCGTCGCCGGAGAAGGACGGCAGCCGGTGGGTGCCCTTGTCGAGCACGATCTGGGTGACGCCCCGGATGAAGATGGAGGCGCCAATGGTGATGATGATGAGCGACACCACGGGCGCCCCGCGCGCCGGCTCGATAGCGAAGGTGTTCAGCGCCACGCCGATGGCCGCGGTGAGCGCGATGGCGATGAGCGCCGCGAGCGGCAAAGGCAGCCCGGCCGCGACGCCCGCCACCGAGATCATGCCGCCCAGCATCACGAACTCGCCCTGGGCGAAGTTCACCACGTCGGAGGCGTTGTAGATGATGGTGAAGCCGAGAGCGACGAGGGCATAGACCGCGCCCACCGTGACCCCGGACACCAGGAATTGCAGCAGATCGGACATACGCTCGCTCCCCGCGGGCGGTTCGAGGCGGCGGGCCGGATGGGCCGGCAGGCCGTCACGCTGTGTGGAAGGGTGCCGCGCCTTGCCGCCGGGCGCGAAGCCCGGCGGGGGCGGCTTATGGTCCGCCGCGACCCGCGCGGCGGAAGATGTGCAGTAAAGCGGCGCCTACTTCACCAGCTTCCA
>JAYSCE010000270.1:5890-6111 GCA_041915035.1 Xanthobacter sp. | reverse complement strand
AACAGGGCATCGGCCTCGCTCAAAAGCGTCGCGATCTCCATCACGGCCTCGGCAGACGGGGGAGTTCCGGACGGCCCGGACCGCGTGGCGAGAAAGACCTCGGGCGGGGTGTCGTCGCCCACATCCAGCCATTCGCGCGTCGCCCCGCCGCGCACGGCGCCCCCTTTGGCGGCACTCCGGCCCCCGGGCGGCCGCGTGGCCTCCGGCGCCGAAGCTGCGCT
>JAYSCE010000270.1:0-5880 GCA_041915035.1 Xanthobacter sp. | reverse complement strand
GATGGCGCGCCGGTCGCATCTCTCCGCCTTCGCGGCGCTCCTCCTCCTCGCCGCAAGACGCCACCGCGAGCGCGCCCGTCGTCGCCAGAAGGCACAGGGCGAAAAGCCGGGCGACGGAGAGTGGACGGGGTTCAGAGCCATGGCGCATCGGAAAAGCAGTCTCTCCCACGTATTCTGCCGGCTCTACCGACATCTTCACCGCCCGACCATCCGTTTTGGACGCGACGATCTCTGAATATTCTCTCAGAACGAGACGCATCCAGCTTCCAACTTGGCGAAAACACGCACCCTATAAAGCACGACACCTCCGGCAACAGAACAAATAATCGAACTCGCACGGGGCTCGGAACGCTGCGGCACCGATCGACAAACAACATGCTTATCAGACACTTATGGAAGTCCGGCAACCGCCTTTGCCAAGTGTTCCCATGATGAATTGCCGAATGATCGGCAGACAAAAGTGCGGATACCGCTTCAACTGCAGCCACACAAGATAAAGAACCATAAGAAATCAATAAGAAAAAATCGGGTTTCTGGTCGCAATCGGAGGACGACCGCCACCCCGGCCATCACCAGCTCTGCTGCGCGCAAGGTGCGGTTTCCTGCGTCCCGTCCACGGGTCGAGGGCCCGGGCCATGCGAGGAAGCGGAGGGGAAGCTTCGGCTCCCGCGCAACTCCCGCCGCCGTCAGGCTGCGGGGGAACGCACGGGTGCGGGAGGGACAAGTCCAACCGAGTGAGGAACCACCCAAGGAAACGCCAAATGACGAGATTGTTTTCCTCCGTCTCCCTCTGTGCCGTGACCCTCGCCCTCGCGGCGGGATCAGCGGCCGTCGCTACGCAGGCACTCGCCAACGACAAGCTCGTCGAAATCGCCAAGAGCGACGAGAACTGGCCGATGACCGGCAAGAATTACGACGCCAACAACTACAGCCCGCAGAAGCAGATCAACAAGGCGAACGTAAAGCAGCTTCGCCCGGCCTGGTCCTTCTCCACCGGCGTGTTGTCCGGCCACGAGGGCACCCCGCTCGTCGTCAACAACGTGATGTATATTCACTCGCCTTACCCGAACACGACGTTCGCGGTGGGCCTGGACGATCCCGGCCACATCCTGTGGCAGCACAAGCCGAAGCAGAACCCCACCGCCCGCGCGGTCGCCTGCTGCGACGTGGTGAACCGCGGCCTCGCCTATTGGCCCGGCGACGGAAAGACCCCGGCGCTCATCCTCAAGACCCAGCTCGACGGCCACATCGTGGCGCTCAACGCCGAAACCGGCGCGGAGTTCTGGAAGCTGGAGAATTCCGACATCAAGGTCGGCTCCACCCTCACCATCGCGCCCTATGTGGTGAAGGACACGGTGCTGGTGGGCTCCTCGGGTGCCGAACTGGGCGTGCGCGGCTACGTCACCGCCTATGACGTGAAGACCGGCGCGCAGAAGTGGCGGGCCTATGCCACCGGCCCGGACGAGCAGGTGAAGCTCGCCGACGACTTCAACAAGGCCAATCCCCAGTACGGCCAGAAGGGCCTCGGCACCGGCACCTGGGAAGGCGACGCCTGGAAGATCGGCGGCGGCACCAACTGGGGCTGGTACGCCTTCGACCCGTCCACGAACATGATCTACTACGGCTCCGGCAACCCCGCGCCGTGGAACGAGACCATGCGTCCCGGTGACAACAAGTGGACCATGACCATCTGGGGCCGCGACATCGACACCGGTGAGGCGCACTTCGGCTACCAGAAGACCCCGCACGACGAATGGGACTACGCCGGCGTCAACGTCATGATGCTCTCCGAGCAGAAGGACAAGACCGGCAAGATGCGCAAGCTCCTGACGCATCCGGACCGCAACGGCATCGTCTACACCCTCGACCGCACCGACGGCTCGCTCGTGTCCGCCGACAAGATCGACGACACCGTGAACTGGGTGAAGCAGGTGGACCTGAAGACCGGCCTGCCCCAGCGCGATCCCGAATACGCGACGCGCATGGACCACAAGGGCCGCGACATCTGCCCCTCGGCGATGGGCTACCACAACCAGGGCCACGACAGCTACGACCCGGAGCGTCAGTCCTTCTTCATGGGCATCAACCACATCTGCATGGACTGGGAGCCCTTCATGCTCCCCTACCGGGCGGGCCAGTTCTTCGTCGGCGCCACGCTGTGGATGTATCCCGGCCCGAAGGGCAACAAGCAGACCTATGAAGGTCTCGGCCAGGTGAAGGCCTACGACGCCATCAACAACAAGTACAAGTGGGAAGTGATGGAGCGCTTCGCGGCCTGGGGCGGCACGCTCGCCACCGCCGGCGGCGTGATGTTCTACGGAACGCTGGACGGCTTCATCAAGGCCCGCGACAGCGACACCGGCGAGCTGCTGTGGAAGTTCAAGCTGCCGTCCGGCGTCATCGGCCATCCCATGACCTACACCCACAAGGGCGTGCAGTACGTCGCCATCTATTACGGCGTCGGCGGCTGGCCGGGCGTGGGCCTGGTGTTCGACCTCAACGACCCCACCGCCGGCCTCGGCTCCGTGGGCGCGTTCAAGCAATTGCAGAATTACACCCAGATGGGTGGCGGCGTGATGGTGTTCTCGCTCGACGGCAAGGGCCCCTACGACGACCCGAAGGTGGGTGAATACGCTTCCGGCGGCTGACCTCCGACAACCGCCCCTTGCCGGCCGCCGTCCCCCCGGCGGCGGCCGGTTTCTTCTTTCGCCACAAGCGCATCCATCGCTGTCCTGATCGCCTGCCGCACGGCCGCGAGAGGACGCGAACCAGACGGAGGCTGAACCGATGACCCGTTCCGCGAGCACACCTGCGCGCCAAGTCGCGACATCCGCCACCAGCCATCTCGTCGCCGGAGCCCTTGTCGCCGGCACGCTGGCCCTCTTCGCCGCGCCGGCCCTCGCGCAGACGGCGGAATCCGGCAAGATGTCGCCGCAGACTGCCAACCAGGGCTCGGCCCCAGCGGCCCAGGCCGCGACGCCGCCAGATCCCTCGATCCTGCGCGTCTGCGCGTCCGAGGTGGAGGCGCCCTTCTCGCAGAAGGACGGCAAGGGCTTCGAGAACCGCATCGCCGGGGTGCTGGCTGGGGCCATGGGCCGCAAGGCGGTTTTCGTCTGGACCTCTAAGCCCGCCATCTATCAGGTGCGCGACCAGCTCGACGCCAAGCTCTGCGACGTGGTGATGGGCGTCGACACCGGCGACGCGCGGGTGCTCAGCTCCAAGCCCTACTATCGCACGTCCTACGTGCTGGTGACCAAGGCCGACCGCAACATCACCGCGACCGACTGGAACGACCCGCAGGTGAAGGCGCTCAACCGCTTCGTCATCCGCTTCTATTCGCCCGGCGAGACGGTGCTGAAGCGCCTCGGCAAGTATGAGGACAATGCCGCCTACCTCTACAGCCTGGTCAACTTCCGCTCGCCGCGGAACCAGTATGTGCAGGTTCCGGGCGAGCGCGTCGTCTCCGAGGTGGCCAATGGCGAGGCCGACATCGCCTTCGCCTTCGCGCCGGAGGTGGCGCGCTATGTGAAGTCCTCGCAGGTGCCTCTGCGCATGAGCCTTGCCGGCAATTCCGTCACCAAGTTCGACGGCACCGAGATGCCCCTTCACTACGATCAGTCCGTGGCCGTGCGGCTTGGCGACACCGCCCTTCTCGCCGAGATCGACGCGGCGCTGGTGAAGGCGCGGCCGCAGATCGACGAGATCCTGGCGGACGAGGGCATCCCGCTGCTCAAGCCCAATTCCTGAGCCGGCCGGAAGGTCGCCATTTCATCGGAATTTCTGGAAGGTCCAATGCACAGCCGTTTTCTGTCGCGGGGCGTCAAGGCCCTCCTCGCCGTCGCGTTCGTGTCCGGCTTCGCCCTTGCCGCGCAGGCCACGCTCAACTTCACCAATACGGTGACGGGCCAGCCGCTTGATCTTTCGGACGCGCCGGCCGAGGGCCGCGATACGGAGGCGGTGAAGAAGTTCCTGGCCAGCGGCGTCAACATCTACGTGGAAAACCCCACCTGCCTGCCCAAGGGCAAGGATCTGTTCCTCTCCATGTGCTCGGGATGCCACGGCCACTACGGTGAGGGCAAGATCGGCCCCGGCCTCAACGACAGTTATTGGACCTACCCGAAGAACATGACCGACCAGGGCCTGTTCGAGACCATCTTCGGCGGCGCGCAGGGGCAGATGGGGCCCATGTACGGGGCGCTCAACCTCGACGAAATGCTGCTGGTGATGGCCTGGGTGCGCCACATCTACAAGGACGATCCCAACGACGCGGTGTGGCTGACTCCGGCGCAGCGCGCGGCCTTCAAGCGCTTCGACGACAAAGAAGACAAGACGCCGGAGCTCGACAAGGCCCCGGTGTGCAAGGCGACGGCCGCGACCGCGGCCGGAAGCAAGTGAGAAGGCAACGTAAGAAGGGAGGACACCAGATGACGCATAAGGTTCGCATGTCCGTGCTCGCCGCTGCCGCGTTCGCGGTCACGGCCCTCGCCGCCGGGGGTGCCGCCGCCTATGACGGCACCAATTGCAAGGCGCCTGGCAATTGCTGGGAACCCAAGCCCGGCTATCCCGACAAGGTCGCGGGCAGCAAGTACGATCCCAAGCACAACCCGGCAGAGCTTGCGAAGCAGGGCGAATCCATTACCCAGATGGAAGCGCGCAACAAGAAGCGCGTCGAGTATTTCCAGAAGACCGGCCAGTTCGTCTACGACGTGAGCAAGATCCCGTCCAATTGACGCGGCCTTTCCCGACCCCCACCAGCAAGGCTGAGCCTTTCCGCGAAGCCGGGCAATCCTCCGATGGATGGTGGGCAACTGGCGCAGCCGCTCGGGTCAGAGCGGGATCACCCTTCCCGCCCCCGTCGGCTGCGCCTTTCTTGCCGCACAGGCCCCGTCACGGGGGCCGAAGGGACATCCCATGCACGCCATCGCCGACACGGAGGGCGCGCTCGCCCAGTGGCGCGCCCGGGCCCTCGATTTCGAGCGGGCGGTCGGGCGCATCGTGCTTGGTCAGGAGCGGGTCATCCGGCTCCTGACCATTGCGGTGTTCGCCCGCGGCCACGTGCTGCTGGAGGGCGACGTGGGCGTCGGCAAGACCACGCTGCTGCGCGCGCTCGCCCGCGCCATCGGCGGCTCCTACGAGCGGGTGGAAGGCACCATCGACCTCATGCCAGCGGATCTCGTCTACGACGCACGCATCGGCGATGACGGCCGCCCGCGGGTCGATCCCGGCCCGCTGCTGCGCCGGGGGCCGGACCTTTCGGTCTTCTTTTTCAACGAGATCAACCGCGCGCGGCCGCAGGTCCACGCCATGTTGCTGCGGCTGATGGCCGAGCGCACCGTCTCCGCCTTCGGGCGCGAGTACGTCTTTCCTTTCCTGCAGGTGTTCGCCGATCGCAACCGCGTGGAGCGGGAAGAGACGTTCGAATTGCCCGCCGCCGCCCGCGACCGCTTCTTCATGGAAGTGCAGGTGAAGACGCCGGAAGATTTCGCCGCCCGTCGCGCGCTGGTATTCGACCCGCGCTTCCACGACACCGACCTTTTGATCGCGGAGGTGCCCGAGGCGGTCATCGACCATAAGAGCCTCGGTCAGGTCGCCCGCGAGATCCAGAACGCCATTCCCGCCAGCGACGCCATCGTCGCCTATACGGTCGCGCTCTGGGACGCGATCCGCACGCCGGAGAGAGCCGGCATCACGCTCCCCGGCGTGCGCATGGATCGCCTGGTGCAGGGCGGGGCCAGCCCGCGCGGCATGTCCTATCTCATCCGCGCCGCGCGGGTGCGCGCCTGGCTGGAAGGCCGAACCATGATCGTGCCGGAAGACCTGCGCGCGGTCTTCCCGGAGGTGATGGCGCATCGCATCTTCTTCGATCCGGTCTATGAGATG
>JAYSCE010000269.1:0-6124 GCA_041915035.1 Xanthobacter sp. | reverse complement strand
TTCGTGATGGTCTTCACGTCGAAGCCGGCGGACTTCGCCTCCGCCTTCACATCCTTGATGTCGTCGGCGATGGAGCGCTTCTCTTCCTCGAGCCGCTCGATGCGCTCGATGTAAGAGAGGAGGCGCCCGTTATCGATGGCGCTCATGCGACGCTCCTGAGGCTGGCGGGAAGGTGGAGGCGCAGCTCGGAGACGAAGGCCTCCTCGGCCTTCGGCCACGGCAGCGCGCGAATGCGGGTGCCCATGGGTAGGTTGCGCCCCCGCGGCGGGGTGAACACATCGCGCGGCATCAGGTCCCGCCACTCGGTGATGAAGGCGCGGAAGTCGGCCGCGCGCAGGGCCTCGGCCACCTCCTTGGGCGGCGGCCACGGCAGGCCGGCGGCGGCATGGATGGCGGCGTCGTGCATCTCGACGATGCTGGCCAGCACCTCGCGCCCATTGAGCACGGCGAGCGCGGCCTTGAGGGGCGAGGAAATGTCGCCGAGATAGGCCTCGTGCGCGTCATGCAGCAGGCCGTAGAGCCGCATGTGCGTCGGCAGTTGGGAAGCCACCAGCACCGAGTGCTGCGCGACCGAATAGAAGGTGTGGCCGGCGCCGACGAAGCGGCATAGGCGGGCGAGGTGGGCCGCGATATCGCGGAAGTCCACATCTGCCGGGCTCGGGTCCAGCAGGCGCCAGCTGCGCCCGGACGCGGTGGTCACGAAGATGTCGCGGGTGGGCGCCGCAGGCGCGCGTTGGGCCATCGGTCAGATGCTCCGCAGGAGGAAGATGAGAAGCGCGGCGAGAACCCCGCCGGCGAGGAAGACGGGCGCGAGGCGCACCTCAGCGCGGGGCGGATCGCCGAAGCCGATGGGGGCGCGGCGCGACCCTGCCTTCTCCAGGCGGTGCGCGACGGCGCGGGTCTCATGGGACTGGATGATGGACAGGGGGGCGGCGCGCGGGCCCCGGCGAAAAACCGGGCCCGACAGAGCCGGCGGCATTGGCCGCATGGGGCGGGGCATGTCAGGCGCCCTCCCCGTTCGGCGCCCGCGCGTCGAGTGCCTCCGCCGCGAGGAGGCACAGCAGGAGCATCACGTCCGTGTCGCAGGTGACCTGCCTGGACCCGCGACGGTCGGCGGCGAGCGTCAGGGTGGTGACCTCATGAAGGCCGCCGCCGCTCAGATAGGCCTGGGCGGCGTCGAGGCCGGGCCTGCTCCCCGCAGCGACGCTACACACCGTGGGCACGGTGATCTGCTCGCCCATGCTTTCGCGGATGCCGGCCGTCTGCTGCCTGGAGGTGAGGGCTTCAGCCATGGCTCGCCTCGCTGACCTGGGCGAGAGGGTCATCAACGGGCAGGGCTCTGGCCCGTTTGACCATCTCGATCGCAACGGAGAAGGCGATTTCAGCGATGATCGCGCCGGTCGGCACGCCCTTCTTGAGCGCCGCCGCCTCAGCCCTATCGAGGACCGCCCGATTGGACATGAGCCCAACGAGAGCCTGCCCGGCGTAGCGGTCGCGGAGGCTCTCATCGGCATGTGGGTCTTTGATGCGCTCAGCCATGGCCCACCTCGCCGAGCGGGCCGAGGCGCTTGCGGGCGGCGGGGCCAAGATCGCGGAGCTGGTCGGGGGTCCAGCCGATGCGGGTCAGCTCGTCTTCGGTGGCGGAGCCGGTGAAGGCCGCCAGCTCGCGCATGTCCTCGGCGAGGGCGGCGACGAGATCGCACGCGGTGCGCGGCGGGCGCGTCGCGCTGTGCGGAAGGGTCGGTCGGGGGGTGGGCATGGGGTGCGCTCCAAAGCGTGAAACGGAGCGCAGCCTAGATGCGGTTAAATCCCCGCGTCAAGGGGAGTGCGGTTATTTAACCGCTCACACCCGCAGGCGAGGGCCGGCCATAATTGCAGCCGGCGATTGAAGGGGGCGGCTTTGAGGGTGTGGCTGGCAATTCTCGGCGCATTGGCGCTCGGCGGGTGCGCGGGGTCACAGGAGCATTTGCGCCTGCTCGAAGCGGACCATGCCATCTCGGTCATGCCGGCATCCGCGCCCGACCATGACTTCGTCGTCAGCATCCGCAACCTGGTGGACGTAGGCTACGACCCTGACGACAAGGCGACGCGCGACCGGACGGCCCTGCAATTCATGCAGGCGCAATGCCCGAGGGCGACCATCGTGGGCGAGACCGCGATCTCGACCGGCAGCTACATGGGTGGCCGCGCGTCGAGGACATACGCCATCAAGATCAAGTGCAACTGAGGGGCTGCCGAAGGATGGAATTCGTCGCCATCATGATGATCGGGGCCATCCTCAACGGCCTCCTCGCGAGGGCGCGGGGTCGCAGCGTGGGAGGCTGGGCGCTGTTCGGCGCCTTTTTCCCGCTCATCAGCCTGCTTATCTTGGTGCTGCTGAAGAGCCCTCGGGAGGAGGCTGCGAAGGTGGCGGCGCGCGAAGCGGATTACATGCGCAGCGTCGAGGACCGACGCGCGGCCGTGCTGGCGCAACAGTCAGAGAAGACCTGTCCGCGCTGCGCCGAGACGGTGAAGAAGGCGGCGCTTGTTTGCCGCTTCTGCGGCCACGAATTCACGCCCGCGCACTAGACGCCGAACAGATCCTTTACAGTCAAAACGCGGTGGATAGCGATCACGTATTGAATGGGAATTTCAATGGTCGCCAGCGGGTTGTACTGCTGCAGCACCAAGTGCGAGGCGGTGCGCTTGCGGAGCACCTTGATATAGGCCTGCCCCGGATCGTCGTCATGGTTTCGCGTCTGGACAATGACGCTGTCTTCGATCTGCGGGCGCTCCAGCGGGTCCACGAAGCACAGGTCGCCCGGCAGGTGCTTGGGCGCCATCGAATCACCCACGACGAAGATCGCGTAGGCCTGGTTGTTGTTGGCGAGGGCCGGCGGCCGGCGCACCAGATCGATCACTTCGTGTTCCAGCCGAAACCCATCCACATGGCGGATGATGGAGCCTGCTGCGGTCCCCAAGACGGGCAAGTCTGTGCGGTAGGCATTACGCAACGGTAAATCAACGGCAGCTGGCACGACCTCCGAACCCTCGGGCAGGGGTATGGTCGGCATTTTTGGCTGTTCCGGTTCGGCCACCTCTGGGCCTATGCCGGAGACCAGCCACTCGGCGGAGGTGCCGAGCACCGGCGCGATGCGCTGGATGGTGTCGGTGGAGACGCCCCGCTGGCGGCCGGACTCGATACCCCGCCGGATGGAGCGGATCACGTCGCGCGACAGGCCCGCTTGCACGCCCACCGCGCTCTCGCTGAGGCCGAGAGCGGCGATGCGGCGCATGATGCGGCCTAGAATTTCCTCGCCAGTGCTCATGACGCGGGAGAATACCCGCGCACCATGCGGGGGCCTAAAGGGTAAATCCCCGCATGGGGCGCTTGACAGTGCGGTTAAATCCCCGCAATCCTGCCGCCCCATGACGCTCGTTTCACAGCTCCTCATCGTCACCGATGCCTATCGCCGGGCGCGCGGGCTGTCCCAGTCCCGCGTAGCCACCCTGCTGTTCAATGACGGGAAGAAGCTCGCCCTCCTGCGGGCCGGCGGCGACCTCGTGACCGGCTCCTATGAGAGGGCACTCGCGTGGCTCTCCGAGAACTGGCCCGACGACACGCCCTGGCCCGCCGATGTTCGCCGCCCCCAGCCGTGCGCGAGCACGCCGGAGATCGGCGAGGGCGGCGGCGAGGGCGGGGGTGGTGAGGGTGCGTCTGGCCATGAGGCCAAGGTGGCGGCTGATACCGCCGCCGTCACCGCGAATGACGCGGGAGGTTTCGCATGAGCAAGGCGGAGAGCTTTGAGCGGATCATTGCGCTGATCCGCGACGGCCATGACGATGATGCGCGAGCCGTCTTCGAGAGCATCGTGGCGGATGAACGCCACGATGCCTATCAGGACGGGTTTGATGACGGGGAAGAGGAAGCCCGTCCTCGCGCGATGAACCCTGATCTGGAAGAAGCTGTCGTCCAGATGCGGCGGGGTGAGCGCACTGAGGCGCTGGTGTGGCTGGAGCGGTTCATGGGCTCCAGCTTCATCGGCTCGCTGGTGCGGCCATGAACAAGCTCGCGCGCCCGCACCGGGAGGCGGACTATCTGGCGCTCAAGGGAGCCACACGGCGCCTTGTCGAGGCCTGTGGCGGCGTCGAAAGCGCGGCGGCAGCGACCCGCACCGGGTTTCAGGCCCTCTCGAAGTATGGACGGCCGCAGGAGCCCTTCTTTGCCCCCATCGACGTGGTGGCGGACCTTGAGGCTGACGCCGGCGTGCCGCTGGTGACGCGCGCACTCGCCGCGCTCTGCGGCCATGTGTTGGTGCCCCTACCCCGCCCCGAGCCGGGCGCGGGGCGCTGGTATCGGCACATTTCCGAGGTGGCGCAGGACGCCGGCGCCGTGGTGTCGCGCCTCGGCGAGGCCTTGGCGGATGACGGCGAGGTGTCCCGCGCCGAGGCGCGGGCACTGGCCCTGCGCGAACACGTGCGCCACGCCATCAAGGAACTGGCGGCGCTGGACCTTGCCCTTGAGCGGCTGGAGAAGGGAGACGGCGATGCGGCGTGAGCCCTGCTATGCCCGGCGCACCGTGGCGCCCATCGAGCGCGTCGTGTGGCGCATCCGCACCCTGCATCCCTTCCGCCCGCTGGTGCTGGTGGACGGCCAGCGCCCGCCACTGATGTTGGACCGCGTGGAAGATGTGACGTTGGCGCGCGTGCGCTTCCTTGAGCGGGTGGCGGCGTGAACGACGCTGGATGGCCCTTCGGTGCCCTCGCCATGTTCGGCTATGATGTGATCGTCGCCGATCCGCCGTGGGACTTCGCACTCTATTCCGAGGCGGGCGAGGCGAAGTCCGCCAAGGCGCACTATGCCACCATGTCGCTCGACGCCATCGCCGCGCTGCGCGTGGGCGACCTCGCGCGGGGCGACTGCCTGCTGCTGCTGTGGTGCTGCGAATGGGTGCCGCCGGCCGGGCGGCAGGCCGTGCTCGACGCCTGGGGCTTCACCTACAAGACGAGCCTCGTGTGGCGGAAGACGACCGCCAGCGGGAAGGTGCGCATGGGGCCGGGCTACCGGGCGCGCACCATGCACGAACCCATCCTGCTCGCCACCATGGGCAACCCGCGCCACCGGCCGTTTCCCTCGGTGATCGATGGGCTGGCGCGGGAGCATTCGCGCAAGCCCGAGGAATTCTACGCCGCCGTCGATGCCTGCTGCCCGAACACCCGCCGCGCGGACCTCTTCGCGCGTCAGGTGCGGCCGGGCTGGGAGGGGTTCGGCGATGAGGTGGGGAAGTTCGAGGCGGGAGAGTGTGAGTGAGCCAGCTCGAAGCGGCCCTCGACTATGCGCGCCGGGGCCTGCGCATTTTCCCCTGCGACCCGCACCCGGAAAAGCCGCGCTCCAAGCGACCCCTGGTGGTGGCGGACAAGGATGCGGACGGAAAGCCCATCGAGGGCACAGGGTGGCCCGCGAAGGCGACCACCAATGAGGCGCAGATCCGCGACTGGTGGCGGCGCTGGCCTAATGCACTCATCGGCATGGCGCCCGGCTGGGCGGGTGGCTACGTGGTGGACCTCGACCCGAAGGGCGAGAGCGTCGAGGCCGTGGAAGCGCGCCTTGCCGAAGCCATCGGCGGGCCGCTGCCGGCCGGGCCGCGCACCATCACGCAATCGGGCGGGCGGCATCTGTGGTTTCGCCGGCCGGAGGGCGCGTGGTGGCCGAATGACCCGCCGGGGCTGAAGAATATCGATATCCGCTGCGATGCCGGCTACGTCATCCTGCCCCCCAGCATCATGGGCAACGGCAATGCCTACAGCTGGGAAGGCGAACCCTTCGACCCCGCGACGGCGCCGGAGGTGCCCCCTGCCCTCTTGGCGCTGATCGCCAACCGGAAGGGAGGCAAGCGCGAGGCGGCACCGGCCGACATGCCAGAGCCGCAGGAGAGTGGCCCGGCGCGGGCACTTGCCTCCGACCGGCCCGGCGAGGTGGCGAAGCGCAGCTATGCCCGCAAGGCGCTGGACCGCATCGCCGCCGATCTGGCGCGGGCGGCGGAAGGCACGCGCGGCACCGAGCTTTATGCGGCGGCCTGCGCGCTCGGCCGCTTCATCGCCGCCGGCGCCATTTCCGAGCGCGAGGCGATGGCCGCCCTTGAGG
>JAYSCE010000268.1:2596-6153 GCA_041915035.1 Xanthobacter sp. | reverse complement strand
GCCGCCGCCCTTTGCGCCGGTGGCGGGCGTCACGCTGGTGGCGCTCACCGGCCTCGCCGTCGCCGCGCAGCTCAGGCTGCCGCTCGCGGCCCTGCTGGTGCTGGCGGCGCTGCTCGGCCTGCTCGATGGCTACCAGAACGGTGGCGCCATGGTCGCGACGACGGACCGCTTCCTGTTCCTCTCCGGCGTGACGGTGATCGGCTACGCCTTCGTCACCCTTGCGCTCGGCTGCGCCGTCGCCTTCCTCTCCGGCGTCGGTGGCTGGCGGCCCATCGCGCTCCGGGCGGCGGGGAGCTGGGTCGCCGCGGTGGGGATCATGGTGCTGGGCCTCCATCTCGTGTCGCGCGGGGTCGGCTGATCCCGCGCCGGAGCAGCCTCACGGCATCGCGAGCGACATTACGGAAGCTTAATCCAGCCGCCAGATTGCCGTAACGATCCAAGCCTTAGCTTCCCTCTCGAACCTGCCGGGCATGGCAGGCAACAGAGAGACGCGACGCATGACCCGCTCCCCCTCCACCCCGTCCGTGACGAAGCGCAACCGCCGTGCCATGCTCGCGAGCGTCTTCGGTCTGGCCCTCGCCGGCGTCGTCGCCGGCCAGTTCATTCCGCCCGCCAACACCCCCGCCCTCGCGCAGATCACCACCAGCCAGCCGGCCAACACCTTCTCCTTCGCCGACATCGTCGAGAAGGTCTCGCCCGCCGTCGTCTCGGTGAAGGTGAAGAAGGACATCAGCGAGCAGCAGATGGCCATGGGCGGCGAGGGCCTCGGCGGCAACGTTCCGCCCCAGATCGAGGAATTCCTGAAGCGCTTCGGCTTCGGCGAAGGCCGCGGCCCCATGGGTCCCGGCGGCCCCGGCATGGGCCCGCGCGGCGGCATGGGCCCCAAGGGTGAGCGCCCGGTGGTGGGCCAGGGCTCCGGCTTCATCATCTCGGCTGACGGCTATGTGGTGACCAACAACCACGTGGTGGACGGCGCCGACGAGGTGGATGTGACCACCACCGACGGCAAGGAATACGTCGCCAAGGTGATCGGCACCGATCCGCGCACCGACGTGGCGCTGCTCAAGATCGAGAACGTCACCAACATGCCGTGGGTGAAGCTCGCCGATGGCGCGCCCCGCGTCGGCGACTGGGTGATCGCGGTCGGCAATCCGTTCGGCCTCGGCGGCACCGTAACCGCTGGCATCGTCTCGGCCCGCGGTCGCGATATCGGCTCCGGTCCCTATGACGACTTCATCCAGATCGACGCCCCCATCAACCGGGGCAATTCCGGCGGCCCGACCTTCTCGCTGAACGGCGAGGTGATCGGCATGAACACCGCCATCGTCTCCCCCTCGGGCGGCAACGTGGGCATCGCCTTCGCCATCCCGTCCGAGACGGTGAAGACCGTGGTGACCCAGCTGCGTGACAAGGGCTCGGTGGCCCGCGGCTACATCGGCGTGCAGATTCAGCCGGTGACGGACGATCTCGCCTCCGGCCTCGGCATCAAGAGCGCCGAGGGCGCCCTCGTCGCCCAGGTGCAGCCCAACACCGCAGGCGCCAAGGCGGGCCTGAAGGCCGGCGACGTGGTGGTCAAGGTGAACGGCGAGCCGATCAAGGAAGCCCGCGAGCTGTCCCGCAAGGTGGGCATGATGAAGCCGGGCGCCGAGGTCCAGCTTTCGGTGATCCGCGACACCAAGCCCATGGACATCAAGGTGGTGCTCGACCAACTGCCCAACGAGCAGGTGGCCGCGCGCACCAACACCCCGCAGGGTGAGGACGATAGCGCCGGCAACAAGGACATGCCGCGCCTCGGCCTCCAGCTCGCGCCCTCCAAGAGCGTGCAGGGTGCCGGCGGCGAAGGCGTGGTGGTCACCGGCGTCGAGCCCAACGGCCCGGCGGCTCTGCGCGGCCTGAAGACCGGCGACGTGATCCTGAAGGTCGGTGACAAGACCGTCGCCACCCCCAAGGACGTGCGCGACGGCCTCGCCGCCGCCAAGGCCGAGAACCGCAAGGCGGTGCTCATCCAGGTGAAGAGCGGCGAGGGTGTGCGCTTCGTCGCCATCTCGCTGGAAGGCAAGGCCAAGGGCTGAGCCGCCCTGAATACGGCCCGACCGCATGACACGCCGGGGGTCATCTCCCCCGGCGACGGGCCTCCGGACCGAGGTGGATATCGCCATCGCCCCTGATGCCGCTGCGGCTCCGCTGGGGGGGTAAGCTCCTGTGGGCTTCCCGCGCCACTTTTTTGGTGCGCGCCCCCGCATGGACCTGCCTGAAAGGTGAGCTAGAGTGATGGAAGCGAATCTCGATCCGGGTCCTCTCTCCGCCATGCGCCTTCTCCTGGTCGAGGACGACCGCGACGCCGCCGAATATCTGCGAAAGGCCTTCCGCGAGGCCGGTCACGTGGTGGACCATGCGGCAGACGGCGAGGAGGGGCTCGCCCTCGCGCTCGACGGCAAATACGACGTGATGGTGGTGGACCGCATGCTCCCCGCCCGTGACGGCCTCTCCCTCGTCACCGAGCTGCGCGGCCGCGGGCATACGACGCCCGTGCTCATCCTCTCGGCGCTGGGGCAGGTGGACGACCGGGTGCAGGGGCTGCGCGCCGGGGGTGACGATTATCTGCCCAAGCCCTACGCCTTCACCGAGCTTCTGGCGCGGGTCGAGGCCCTGTCGCGGCGCGGCGTCAGCCAGGGCGCAGAGACGGTGTACAAGGTGGCGGACCTCGAACTCGACCGCCTCGCCCACCGCGTCACCCGCTCCGGCAAGGAGATCCAGCTCCAGCCGCGCGAGTTCCGGCTGCTGGAATATCTCATGCGCCACGCCGGGCAGGTGGTGACGCGCACCATGCTGCTGGAAAACGTCTGGGATTATCATTTCGACCCCCAGACCAACGTCATCGACGTCCACGTCTCGCGCCTGCGCTCGAAGATCGACAAGGGCTTCGATGTGCCCCTCATCCACACCGTCCGCGGCGCCGGCTACATGGTGCGGGCGGGGCTGGCGTGAAAGCGGAGGGCGCCCCGGCGGCCGGCGCGGGTGCGTCCGGAAACGGGGGGAGGGGGCAGGGTCCCGTCGCCAGCCCGTTCGCGCATGCGGCGCGTCTCGTGCGGACCACGGCATTCAAGCTGCTCGCCGCCTACCTTGTCGTCTTCGCGCTGTTCGCTGTGTCGGTCATCGTCTACACCGCCTGGCACACGCGCTCCCTGATCCAGGGGCAGGTGGCGGACGACCTCGACCGCGAGGTCGTCGGGCTTTCCGACCAGTACCGCATCGGCGGCATCCAGCGGCTGGTCTATGTCATCGATCGGCGGACCCGGCGGCCGGGCTCGTCCATCTATGTGCTCTCCAATTTCCAGGGCGAGGTGCTGGCCGCCAACGTGACGGACCTGCCCATCGGCCTGCTCGACAAGGAGGGCACCCGCTTCACCACCTACAACCGGCCGGACGATCCAGTGGCCAAGAGCCATGTGGCCTTCGTGCAGACCATGTTCCTGCCGGGCGGCTACCGGCTGCTCGTTGGCCGCGACATCGAGGAGCGCGACACGCTGCGCGATCTCGTGGCGCGGCCCGCCCAA
>JAYSCE010000268.1:0-2586 GCA_041915035.1 Xanthobacter sp. | reverse complement strand
CCGGGGTGGGGGGTGGCCGCCCCTGCGGGGCGCGCCCCACGGGGGGCGCTCGGGGGGCGCGCCCCGCCCAATGGGCGGTGGTGCTCATCGTGGTGCTGGGCCTCGCGGGCGGCGTGTTCGTGACGCGGCGGGTGCTGAAGCGCATCGATTCCATGACGGCTACGGCCGAGACCATCATGGCCGGCAATCTCTCCGGCCGGCTGGCCCTGATGGGGACGGAGGACGAGTTCGACCGCCTCGCCCACTCCCTCAACGCCATGCTGGACCGCATCGAGCGGCTGATGCTCGGCCTGAAGGAAGTGTCCGACAACATCGCCCACGATCTGAAGACCCCGCTCACCCGCCTGCGCAACCGCGCCGAGGAGGCGCTGCGCACCGCCCGCACCGAGGAGGACTGGCGCGCCGCGCTGGAGACCACCATCGAGGAGAGCGCCGGCCTCATCCGCACCTTCGACGCGCTGCTGATGATCGCCCGCGCCGAGGCCGGGCAGGGGCGGGCGACCATGGGCGACGTGGATCTCGCCGAGATCGCCGAGGCGGTGTCCGAGCTTTACGAGCCGCTGGCGGACGAGCAGGGGCTCGACCTCACCGTCAGCGCCGTACCGGCGACCGTCCACGGCGTGAAGGAACTGCTGGCGCAGGCGCTCTCCAACCTCATCGACAATGCCATCAAGTATGGCCGTCCGGCCGACGGGGGCAGGGGACGCATCACGGTCACGCTGAAGCGCGACGGAGCGGACGCCGTGCTGACGGTGTCGGACACCGGCCCGGGCATTCCGCCGGGCGACCGCGAGCGGGTGGTGGAGCGATTCGTGCGGCTGGAGGCCAGCCGCACCCGCCCTGGCTCTGGCCTCGGCCTCTCGCTGGTCGGCGCCGTTGCGCGGCTGCACGGTGGCACGCTCGCCTTCTCCGAAAACGGACCCGGGCTGGTCGCCACTTTCCGTTTGCCGGCGAAATGATGGCCGAGCGTGAACCAAGCGGTGGGCGCGGGCGTTAACCGCTGTAATGACCTCTTCATTCTCCCTCAACCATGATGCGCGCCGCGGCTCCCGTTGCGGTGCTTCGATGAAAGAAGGCTTGCGCGCGGCAAGTCGCTGGTGCCTTTAGACCTGACCATGCGTTGGCCCACGGAACCGGATTCGGCGGACCAGCCGCCCCTTGCCCTGCAGATGCGGGAAACGCCCGTCGTGGCGGATCCGGAGGCGGCAAAGATTAAGCTTTCCCATGCCATCGAACGGCTGGCGCCGGAGGCGCGCGCCACTCTCGATGCGCTGTTGGCGGATGCGCCCTGCGCCCGGCAGGTCTGTCTCGGCATCGCGGAAAGCTCGCCCTTTCTCACCGAGGTGATCCGCTCCGAGCCGGAGCGGCTGCTGCGCGTGCTCGGCCGCCCGCCGCAGGCGCATCTTCACGCGCTCATCGCCGAATGCGCGGCCGTCGAGGGGAGCGAGGCCGATGTGATGCGTGCGCTGCGGCGGATGCGCAGCGAGGCCGCGTTGCTCATCGCCGTCGCCGACATGGGAGGCGTGTTCGGCCTCGTGGAAGTGACCGCGGCGCTGACCGGCGTGGCCGACGCGGCGGTGCGCAAGGCGCTGTCCTTCCTCCTCGGCGAGGCGGTGAAGGCCGGGCGGCTGATGGTGCCGGATGCCGCCGATCCCGAGGCCGGGTCCGGGCTCGCGGTGATCGCCATGGGCAAGCACGGCGCGCGGGAGCTCAACTATTCCAGCGATATCGACCTCGTCGTGGTCTACGACCGCGACCGGGCGCATCTCTCGGACAGCGTCTCCGCCTCGCCCTTCTTCGTGAAGATCACGCAAGGGCTGGTGCGCCTGCTGCAGGAGCGCTCTGCCGACGGCTATGTGCTGCGCGTGGACCTGCGCCTGCGCCCCGATCCCGGCTCGACGCAGGTCGCCCTCTCCACCGTCTCCGCCCTCGATTATTACGAGCGCGAGGGCGCCACCTGGGAGCGCGCCGCCTATATCAAGGCGCGGCCTGTGGCGGGCGATGCGGAGGTGGGGCGGCAGTTCCTCGCCGATCTCTCGCCCTTCGTCTGGCGGCGGGTGCTGGACTTCCAGGCCATCGCCGACGTCCACGCCATGAAGCGTGAGATCCACGCCTTCCGCGGCCACGACGTGGTGGCGGTGGAGGGGCACAATGTGAAGCTCGGCCGCGGCGGCATCCGCGAGATCGAGTTCTTCGTCCAGACCCAGCAGCTCATCGCCGGCGGGCGCGACCCGCTGCTGCGCACCAGCCGCACCCTGGACGCCCTCGATGCGCTCACCGCCCATCGCTGGATCGAGCCGAAGGTGCGCGACGACCTCGCCGAGGCCTATCTCTTTCTCCGCCGCGTGGAGCATCGCATCCAGATGGTGGCGGATGCGCAGACCCATTCGCTGCCCGAGAGCCGCGAGGCCATGGAGGGTTTCGCCCGCTTCATGGGCTATCCGGATCGCGACGCCTTCGCCGCCGCCCTCGTCCAGCGCCTCACCACCGTGCAGGGGCACTACGCGCATCTGTTCGAGGATGCGCCGCCGCCGGCTGTCCTCGACGCCGATCTGCTCTTCCCGCCGGACGAGAACGACAGGCCGA
>JAYSCE010000267.1:0-6154 GCA_041915035.1 Xanthobacter sp. | reverse complement strand
GGCGGTATAGCCTACCTGTCCGGCCGCCAACGCGGCGGCCGCCGCCTGCCGCGCCACGAGCGGTGCCGGGGCCGCCGGCTGGCCCACCTCCAGATGGATCACATGCCCGCCCTGTGCCTCGATCCGGGCGGCGTGCTCCATCACGTCCATGACGATGAAGGGTTCGACCGCACTGCGCCGGGAGAGGAGGGGAAGAACCTGCCGCATTGCCGAAATTCCGTTGCGTTCCTGCGGGTGAAGGCCGCGCCGATGCTCGCGCTGCCGTGCTGCCGCCTTATTCTGCCTGTCCCTGAGGCGGGTTCGCCCCAACGTGAAGGCCAGCGGATTGACCTCGGCTTTCGCCGACGCCAGTGTCCGGCAGTCTCGTAGCCTGTGCCCCGGAGCGAGCCAAGGCGGATATGGCTTTAGTCCCTGCGTGAATGGCGGCTTGCGTGGTGGTTGACGGAATGGATCGAGCCCGAGCGGAACAGCGGATCGGATTGGCGGAGCGTGTGGGGGGCGGACTTCGCACCGCCGGACGTGTGCTGTGTCTTGCTGCGGCGACGGCCCTTCCGGTGCAGGCGACATGGACTGTCGCCGCCCGCGCGCAGGAACAGGCCCCCCAGTCGGCGCCGCAGACCATCCAGGACACCGAGATCGAGGCGCTGCTCAAGGACTATACCCGCCCCATCCTCAAGGCGGCGGGGCTTGCCCAGCAGAACGTCGAGGTGGTGCTCATCTCCAGCCGGGCCTTCAACGCCTTCGTGGCCGATGGCCGGCGCATCTTCGTAAACACCGGCGCGCTCGTCGATTCGGTGACACCCAACCAGATCATCGGTGTGCTCGCCCACGAGACCGGCCATATCGCAGGCGGCCACCTGGCTCGGATGCGCGAGCAGATCGCCGGTGCGCAGACCATGGCGATCGTCGCCATGCTTCTGGCGGCGGGCGGCGTCGCGGCCGGCGCGGCGAGCGGCATGAACGGCCGGGACGTGGGCAACGTCGGCGCAGCCGCGATGTCGGCGCCGCAGGAGATGATCCGGCGCTCCCTGCTCTCCTACCAGCGCGGCGAGGAATCCGCCGCCGACCGCTCGGCCGTGAAGTATCTGAATGCCACCGGGCAGTCCGCCAAAGGCATGCTGCAGACGTTCGAGCGCTTCCAGAACGACCAGCTTTTCATCAGCCAGCGTGTGGATCCCTACGCCCTCAGCCACCCCATGGCCCGCGAGCGTATCGCCGCGCTCGAACAACTGGCCAAGGCGAGCCCCTATTACGAGGTGAAGGATCCTCCGGCCCTGCAGGCGCGCCATGACATGATGCGCGCGAAGCTCATCGGCTTCATGGAGCGTCCCGAGGCGGTTGCCCGCCGTTACCCGGCCTCTGACGGCTCCATGGCGGCCCAGTATGCGCGCGCCATCTCGGCCTACCGCTTCGGCAATGTCGATTCGTCGATCCGCCAGATCGACGCTCTCATCGCCAAGGAGCCGTCGAACCCCTATTTCTACGAGCTCAAGGGGCAGGCTCTGCTTGAGGCCGGGCGCGCTAGCGATTCCGTCGCACCGCTCCGCAAGGCCGTGCAGATGACCAATGGCGCGCCGCTCATCCGCGCCATGCTGGGGCAGGCGCTCGTTCAGTCGGGCAACCAGACCTACACCCAGGAAGCCATCCGCGAACTGGTGCAGGCGACCCAGCGTGATCCGAATTCCCCGTCCGCGTGGCGTTCGCTCGCGCTGGCCTATGGCCGTTCGGGAGATACGGCCAATGCGGACCTCGCGTCCGCGCAGTCCTATTTCGCCTCCGGCGACTTCAAGCTCGGCCGGGAACTTGCGGCCCGCGCCAGGACGAAGTTTCCGCAGGGCTCGCCCGGCTGGCTCAAGGCCGACGATCTCGTGAATTTCAAACCGCCCGCATCGGCCGCCAATCGGCGCTGATGCTCAAAGACAGCTTTTCACCCAAGGAGCCCCGCATGTTCTCCCCCACGGGCCTGGCCCGAACCGGCTTTCGGCACCTCGCCGCCCGCCTTTCCGCGCTGGCGCTGGCCGCCGTGCCGGCTTTCTTCCTCGCCGCCGGCCCGGCTGCGGCCTTCACGGCTGAGGAGAAGAAGGAACTCGGCGGCATCATCCGCGAGTATCTGATCCAGAACCCGGAAGTGCTCCAGGAAGCCATCTCCGTGCTGGAAAGCCGGCAGATGGTGGCCGATGCGACCCAGCGCAGCAAGGCGGTGGCCGAGCTGAAGCCGCTGCTGTTGTCGAGCCCGCGCGGCATCGTCGCGGGCAATCCGCAGGGCGATGTCACGCTGGTCGAGTTCTTCGACTACAATTGCGGCTATTGCAAAAAGGCCCTGTCGGACCTTCAGGACCTCATCAAGCAGGATCCGAAGCTCCGCGTGGTGCTGAAGGAATTCCCCGTGCTCGGCCAGGGCTCGGTCGAGGCCGCGCAGGTGGCCGTCGCCGTGCGCATGGTGGCCCCCGAGAAGTACATGGCGTTCCATCAGGCCCTGCTCGGCGGTCGCGGCCAGGCCGATCGCGCCAAGGCGCTGGCGGCGGCGAAGGAGGTCGGCATCGACCCGGCGCTGATCCAGAAGCAGGCGACCTCGCCCGAGCTGAACGCCACCCTCGACGAGAGCATGAAGATCGCCGAGGCGCTCTCGCTCAACGGCACGCCGTCCTACGTGATCGGCGATCAGGTGGTGATCGGCGCCGTCGGCTTCGACAAGCTGAAGGCCGCCGTCGCCGACGCCCGCAGCAAGCAGGCGGGCAAGTAGAGTGGGCGTCACCCGCCCGAATGCTCACGGATAGGGGCGGCCGTGTTGGCCGCCCGTTCAGCGGGCACTCTTTCCATCGGGCGCGCGCACCCCTATAAGGCTGCGACCCGGCCGACAGGAGGCCGGTGGCAGATCACGCACGGATGACAGACACCGTCCACGTCCTGAACGGGCCCAACCTCAACCTGCTCGGAACCCGCGAGCCCGGCATCTATGGCGCGGCGACGCTTGCCGATGTCGAGGCGCTGTGCCGGGCCGAGGGCGAGGCGCTGGGCTTCGACATCGTCTTCCGCCAGACCAATTCGGAAGGCGCGCTGGTGGATTTCATCCAGGCGGCCCGCGGTGCGCGGGGCATTGTCCTCAACGCCGCTGCCTACACCCACACCTCCGTCGCGCTGCGCGACGCGGTGTCCGCGGTGGGGGTGGCGACCATCGAGGTGCATTTGTCCAACGTGTTCGCACGGGAAGACTTCCGCCACCATTCCTACCTGTCGCCCGTCGTCCGCGGAGTGATCTGCGGCTTCGGACCCCAGAGCTATGTGCTGGGCCTGCGCGCCATCGCCGGCCTGCCGCAGACCCCTTAAGATCCCTCAACGCCCTCGCACGGCCAGACGGCCGGCCAGAGCCAGGAACATCATGAAGCCCTCCAACCCTCCCATCGACACCGCCATCGTCAAGGAGATCGCCGATCTCCTCTCGGGCAGCGACCTGACCGAGATCGAGGTGGAGCATGAGGGCCTGCGCATCCGCGTGGTGCGCGCGCCCGCCCCGGTCACCATCGCCCAGGGCGCGCCCTACGCTGCTCCTTATCCGGCTGGCGCGCCCGTCGCGGCGGTTGCTCCGGCTGTTGCGGCCGAGGCCCCGGCGGACCTCTCCAAGCATCCCGGCGTCGTTGCCTCCCCCATGGTGGGCACCGCCTATCTCGCCGCCGAGCCCGGCGCTGCCCCCTTCATCGAAGTGGGCGCGAGCGTGCGCGAGGGACAGACCGTGCTCATCGTCGAGGCGATGAAGACCATGAACGCCATCCCTGCGCCGCGGTCCGGCACGGTCACGCGCATCCTCGTGGGCAACGCGCAGCCGGTGGAATACGGCGAGCCCCTGCTCATCATCGAATGAGCGCGACCGGACGCGGCAGGCACACCCGCAGGCACCCACAAGGCACGCACCGCTGATGTTCAGAAAAATCCTCATCGCCAACCGCGGCGAGATCGCGCTGCGCATCCTGCGCGCCTGCAAGGAGCTGGGCATCGCGACGGTGGCGGTGCATTCCACCGCCGATGCCGACGCCATGCACGTGCGTCTTGCGGATGAAAGCGTGTGCATCGGCCCGCCGCCGGCCAGCGAGAGCTATCTCAACAGTCCCTCGCTGCTCGCCGCCTGCGAGATCACCGGGGCGGATGCGGTGCATCCCGGCTACGGCTTCCTCGCCGAAAACGCTCGCTTCGCCGAGATTCTGGCCGATCACAACATCCACTTCATCGGGCCCAAGGCGGAACACATCCGCATCATGGGTGACAAGATCGAGGCCAAGAAGACGGCGCAGGCCCTCGGCATCCCCGTTGTGCCCGGCTCCGACGGCGGCATCCACTCGGACGAGGAGGCGCATCGCGTCGCGGCCGAGATCGGCTTCCCGGTGCTGGTGAAGGCGGCGGCCGGCGGCGGCGGGCGCGGCATGAAGGTGGCGCTGACCGCCGACGACCTGTCGCAGGCCCTCTCCACCGCCCGCACCGAGGCGAAGGCCGCCTTCGGCGACGATGCGGTCTACCTGGAGAAATACCTCGGCACCCCGCGCCACATCGAGGTGCAGGTGCTGGGCGACGGAAAGGGCCACGCCATCCATCTCGGCGAGCGCGACTGCTCGCTCCAGCGCCGCCACCAGAAGGTATGGGAAGAGGCGCCGTCTCCCGTCATCACAGCGGCCCAGCGCGCGGAGATCGGAGAGACCTGCGCCAGCGCCATGCGCAAGCTCGGCTATCTCGGTGTCGGCACGATCGAATTCCTCTACGAGAACGGCGAGTTCTATTTCATCGAGATGAACACCCGCATTCAGGTGGAGCATCCGGTGACGGAGATGGTCACCGGCATCGACCTCATCAACGAGCAGATCCGCGTCGCTGCCGGCGAGGAACTGACGCTGAAGCAGAGCGACGTGGTTATGGAAGGCCACGCCATCGAGTGCCGCGTGAACGCCGAGCACCCGACCACCTTCCGCCCGTCGCCGGGCAAGATCACGCACTATCACGTGCCCGGCGGCCTCGGCATCCGCGTCGATTCCAACGCCTATCAGGGCTACGTCATCCCGCCCACCTACGACAGCCTCGTGGGCAAGCTCATCGTCCACGGCAAGACGCGGGACGAGTGCCTGCGCCGCCTGCGCCGGGCGCTGGACGAATTCGTGGTGGATGGCATCGACACCACCCTGCCGCTCTTCCGCACGCTGGTGCGCACCCGCGCCATCGCAGAGGGCCAGTACGACATCCACTGGCTGGAGCACTTCCTCGCCGAAGGCGAGGGCAAGACCGTCGGCTGAGCCGAGGCTTCCGACATATGGTATGAAAAAGCCCGGCCAAGTGCCGGGCTTCTTGTTTCCGGGAGGCGTGTCTCGCTCAGCCGAACTTCGCCGCCCGCTTGAGCTGGGCCGCTGCCGCTGCCAGCTCGCGCACCTTGGCGAAGTTGCCGGCGCGGATCGCATCCGTCGGCACCACCCAGGAGCCGCCCACGGCCACCACGTTGGGCAGGGCCAGATAGTCGCCCGCATTGACGGGGCCGATGCCGCCGGTTGGGCAGAAGCGCAGGTGGGGCAGGGGGCCGGCGATCGATTTCAGGAAGGCCGCGCCGCCCGAGGCCTCAGCCGGGAAGAACTTCAGCACCTCGAAGCCCAGTTCGGCGAGCCGCATGGCCTCGGAGGCCGTGGCGCAGCCGGCCATGACGGGGATCGGCGCCTCGGTGAAGGCGGCCGCCAGCTCCGGCGTCGTACCCGGGCTCACGAGGAAGGTGGCGCCGGCCTCGATGGTTGCCTCGATCTGCGCGCGGCTGGTCACGGTGCCGGCACCCGCGATGGCGCCTTCCACTTCGGCCGCGATCAGGCGCAGCGCTTCGAGGGCAACGGGCGTGCGCAGCGTGACCTCGATCAGCGGCAGCCCGCCGTCCACCAGCGCGCGGGCCAGCGGCACGGCATCCTCAAGGCGCTCGATGACCACGACCGGCACCACCGGGGCCTTGGCGACGAAGGGAAGGGGGCTCGGAAGGCTCATGGGGTATCTCCGTTAAATCGTTTGAAGCGCAGTCCTGTCGCCGTGTCGAGCCCCAATCGCTGCGCTCATCCGACGTCGAAGGTCACGCCCTGGGCGAGCGGTAGGCGGTCGCCGTAATTGATCGTGTTGGTGGCGCGGCGCATGTAGGCCTTCCAAC
>JAYSCE010000266.1:0-6161 GCA_041915035.1 Xanthobacter sp. | reverse complement strand
GCCCGGATGATGGACCATGTGCTGGCCGCCCGCGGCGCCCGCGCCACCATCGTCGGCGCGACCTCCGGTGATACCGGCAGCGCAGCCATCGAGGCGTTCCGCTATTCGGACGCGGTGGATGTTTTCATCCTCTACCCGCACAAGCGGGTGTCCGAGGTGCAGCGCCGGCAGATGACGACCGTGAACGCACACAACGTCCACGCCATCGCCGTGGAAGGCACGTTCGACGATTGCCAGGCCCATGTGAAGGCCATGTTCAACCACCACGCCTTCCGCGATTCCCTCGCGCTGGCCGGGGTGAACTCCATCAACTGGGCGCGCATCGTCGCGCAGGTGGTCTATTATTTCTACGCCGCCACGGCGCTCGGCGCACCGCACCGCGAAGTCTCCTTCGTGGTGCCCACCGGTAATTTCGGCGACATTTTCGCGGGATATGTGGCCAAGCGCATGGGCCTGCCCATCCGCGACCTGTCCATCGCCACCAACGTCAACGACATCCTCGCCCGCACGCTGGAGACGGGGCGCTACGAGGTGAAGGGGGTGCATCCGTCCTCCTCGCCGTCCATGGACATCCAGGTGTCGTCCAACTTCGAGCGCCTGCTGTTCGAGGCGGTGGATCGCGACAGCACGCAGGTGCGCCAGCTCATGGCCTCGCTCGGCCAGTCCGGCGCCTTCACCGTGCCGCACGATGCGCTCGCCACCATCTGCGGCGATTTCTCCGCCGGCCGCGCCGACGAGCCGGAGACGGCGAAGACCATCGCCAAGCTCTACCAGTCCTCCGGCTATCTGGCCGATCCGCACACGGCGGTGGCGCTGGCGGTGGCGGACAAGGTGGAGCATGCGGCAAAGGTGCCGCAGGTGGTGCTCTCTACCGCCCATCCCGCCAAATTCCCCGATGCGGTGGAAGCCGCCACCGGCATCCGTCCCGGCCTGCCGCCGCACATGGCGGACCTCCTGACCCGCAAGGAAAGCGTAAGCGTGCTGCCCAACGACCTCGTGGCCATCGAGACCTTCATCCGCACCCATGCCCGCGTCGGCCGGGGTGCCGCGGCATGAGCGTGAAGATCTCGACCCTCGACAACGGCATCACCGTCATCACCGACGAGATGAGCCATCTCGGCACCGCCTCCCTCGGCATCTGGGTGGGGGCCGGCGCGCGGCACGAGATGGGCGACGAGCACGGCATCTCGCATCTTCTGGAGCACATGGCCTTCAAGGGCACCCGCCGCCGCTCCGCCCGGCGCATCGCCGAAGAGATCGAGCAGGTGGGCGGCGACATCAATGCCGCCACCTCCGTCGAGCAGACCACCTACAATGTCCGCGTGCTGGGCGAGGACGTGGGCCTCGGCATCGACATCCTCGCCGACATCCTCACCGAGCCCGCCTTCGCCCCCGACGAGCTGGAGCGGGAGAAGAATGTGATCGTGCAGGAGATCGGCGCGGTCATGGATACGCCCGACGACCTGGTGTTCGACCTGTTCCAGGAGCAGGCCTTCCCCGGCCAGAGCGTCGGCCGCTCCATCCTCGGCACGCCGGAAACCGTGCGCGGCTTCAACCGCGACCAGCTCGGCGCCTATCTCGGGCGCACCTATCGCGGCCCGCGGATGGTGGTCTCCGCCGCCGGCGCGGTGGAGCATGACCGCCTCGTGGACGAGGCCGCCAAGCGCCTCTCCGGCGTCGGCAACGGCGTCGCGCCCGAGCTGTCGCCCGCGACCTACGCCGGCGGCACGCGGCTGACCGCGCGGGATCTGGAGCAGGTTCACGTGCTGATGGGTCTGGAGGGCTGCTCCTACAAGGATGCGGACTACCACGCCCTGCAGGTGCTCTCGAACGTGCTCGGCGGCGGCATGTCCTCCCGCCTGTTCCAGGATGTGCGGGAGGAGCGGGGGCTCTGCTACTCCATCTACGCCTTCCACTGGAGCTATCAGGATACGGGCCTGTTCGGCATCTATGCCGGCACCGACACCGGCGACGTGGAGGAACTCTCCAACGCGGTGGTGGACCAGATCTTCGACACGGCCGAGACGGTGACCGAGCTGGAGGTCGCGCGCGCCAAGGCGCAGATGAAGGTGGGGCTGCTCGCCGCGCTGGAAAGCTCCGGCGCCCGCGCCGACCAGCTCGCCCGGCAGATCCTCGGCTTCGGCCGGGTGATCCCGGTGGAAGAGATCGTCGCCAAGGTGGAGGCGGTGGACGTGGCCGCCGTCCGCGCCGCGGCGTCGCGCCTCATCGGTCGGGGGCGGCCGACCCTCAGCGTCATCGGGCCGAAGGGCGGGCTTGAACCGGCTGCGCGGGTGGTGCAGCGTTTGTCGGGGCATTAGCTGGCGGGCGCCCTGACGTCCGCCCCTTAACGGAGACTGGCTCGGGCGCAACCTGATGTGGCTGTCCGCACTCTTTCCCTTCCCGGCCGAGCCCCTCCCCACCATCGAGGGGAAGGGCGTATATCTGCGCGTGCCGCAGATGCGGGATTTCGTGGCGTGGCGGACCCTGCGCGACATCAGCCGCGGCTTCCTGACGCCGTGGGAACCCCTGTGGCCAGCCGATGACCTCACCCGCGGCGCCTTCCGCCGGCGGCTCCGGCGCTACGCCCGCGACATGGTGACGGACGAGGCCTATCCGCTCTTCATCTTCCGCCGTGCGGACGACGAGCTGGTCGGCGGCCTCACCCTCTCCAACGTGCGGCGCGGGGTGTGCCAGGCGGCGAGCCTCGGCTACTGGATGGGCGCGCCCTATGCCGGGCAGGGCTACATGCGGGCGGCGGTCACGGCGCTGCTGCCGGTGGCCCACGACGTGCTCCACCTGCGCCGGGTGGAGGCGGCCTGCATGCCCCACAACCAAGCCTCCATCCGCCTGCTCGAAAGCTGCGGTTTCACCCGCGAGGGGTATTCGCGGGAATATCTCTGCATCAACGGGTCGTGGGAGGACCACATCCTCTTCGCCCGCCTCAAGAGCGACCCCATCGCCCGCCTCAGGTCCCGCGAGGAAGACCTCTCCACCCGCCTCAGCCGCGTGCCGCCCGCGGCGCAGTAGGGGGCCTGCATCCCTGAAGGGCGACAGGGGCGCGATGAATCACGCTCGCGCCCCGGACGCATGCAGCGATAGCGGAATGCGAGCCGGGGCCCAGCGCAACACGCCGCCGCAGGCGCTTCCGAGCCCCACCGCTCTTAGATTTTGCCCCGCTGCGCGGGACTTTTCCCCTGGACCCCGGCTCGGCGCTCCGGCGGCGCCGTCGCTGGTCCGGGGAACGAAGCGGCTAGACTCTCTCTCCCTTTACGGGAGAGGGGAGAAACGTGGCGGCCCCTCACTCCCCCTTCGGCAGGGCGAAGACCGTGAGCTGCCCGCCCAGCGCCGTATATTGGTTCAGCGCCGCATAGGCCTCGTTGGCGCCGGAGCCGTCGCCGGGGTCGGAGAGGCCGGCGGCGAGGCCGATGCCGGCCCAGCCGCCGACGCCGGAGAGCACGGCCACATATTGCCGGCCGCCCTGCATGAAGGTGGTGACGTTGCCGACAATGCCGGAAGGGGTCTTGAAGCGGTACAGCTCCTTGCCGGTCTTCGCGTCCACCGCCTTCAGCCAGCCTTCCAGCGTCCCGTAGAAGACGATGCCGCCCGCCGTCGCCAGCGCCCCCGACCAGACGGAGAACAGCTCCGGCTTCGACCACACCGCCGCGCCCTTCAGCGCGTCCCACGCCATGAAGGCGCCCGTGCTGCCGTCCGTGCCGGAGGCAGGGTGCATGGAGAGGGTGGCGCCCACATAGGGCTGGCCCGGCACGTAATCCACATGGAACGGCTCGTAGTCCATGCACATGCGGGTGACGGGCACATAGAACAGCCGCGTCTGCGGCGAGAAGGCCGCCGGCTGCTGGTTCTTGGCACCGAGCGATGAGGGGCAGATGCCGGTGTAGGTGACATCCTCGCCCTCCCGCTCGGTGGAATAGGCGGGGTCGCGCTCCGGGCGGCCATAGGTGGGGCTGGCGGGATCAAGGTCGATGCCCGTGGCCCAGTTGGCGGTGGTCTCGTATTTCCCCGCGCGAAGGAGCGCGCCCGTTTCCCGGTTCAGCGTGTAGGCGAAGCCGTTGCGGTCGAAATGGCTGAGGAGCGGCGTGGGTTTCCCGTCCACCTCCCCATCGGTGAGGATCATCTCGTTGACGCCGTCATAGTCCCATTCGTCATGGGGGGTCATCTGGTAGACCCAGCGGGCGACGCCGGTGTCCGCGTCGCGGGCGATGATGGTGTCGGACCATTTGTTGTCGCCGGGCCGCTGGGTGGGGTTCCAGGTGGCCGGGTTGGCGGTGCCGTAATAGACGAGGTTGAGCTTCGGGTCGTAGGCGAACCAGCCCCAGGTGGCGCCGCCGCCGATCTTCCATTGCTCGCCCGCCCAGCTTTTGAGCGACGAGTCGCGGCCCACGGCCTTGCCCAGCTCGGTGGTCTTCTCCGGATCGAACAGCATCTCCGCATCCGGCCCCGTGCTGTAGGCGCGCCAGACGAGGTGGCCGTCCTTGAGGTCATAGGCGGAGAGGTGCCCGCGCACGCCGGCCTCGGCGCCGGAAATGCCGACGATGAGCTTGTCCTTCACCGGCATCACGGTGGCGGTGTTGGAGGCGCCCAGCGCCGGATCGCCGTTCGCCACCGACCAGCGCTTCGCCCCGGTCTTCGCATCCAGCGCGACGATGGTGGTGTCGGCCTGATGCAGGAAGATAAGGCCGTCCGCATAGGCGAGGCCGCGATTGACGAGATCGCAGCACATCACCGCGGCCACGTCCTTCTTCTGCCGCGGCTCGTATTTCCAGAGGATGCGGCCCTCGTTCTTCAGGTCGAGGGCGTAGACCACGTTGGGGAAGGGGGTGTGGACATACATCACGTCCCCCACCACCAAGGGCGCGCCCTCATGCCCGCGCAGCACGCCGGTGGAGAAGGTCCACGCTACCTGGAGGCGGCCGACATTGCCGGTGTCGATCTGCTTCAGCGGGGAATAGCGCGTGTTGGCATAGTCCACCGTCTGCAGCACCTGCTCCGCGCCGGTGGCGGTGCGCGCCAATACGTCGTCATTGGCGAGGGCGGCGGCCGGGAGCACGGCGAGGACAAGGGCGGGCAGAAGACGTGTCATCGGCGAAAGCGGTCCGGGTGTCGTGACGCAAAACGGGCGCGAAGGTCTCCCTCCGCGCCCGCAGCATCCTCGCCACACGCTGGCGACGCAACCGCGCCGCAGCGTCAGCCTCGGGTGCGCTCAGCCCGGCAGCACCGGGCCGATCGAGGCATCGATCAGGCTCATGCGGCGCTCGCGCGCATTCACGAAGCGGAAGTAGACGACCTTCACGAGGTCCATCACCAGCGTCCACACCAGGCAATAGGCCCACACCACGCCGATGAGCAGCCACGGCAGCGCCGGCATGAACCAGCCGAAGGCGCACATGAAGATCGCGAACACTTGCGTGCCCATCACCGCCGCCAGCACCGGCAGGCTGGGATAGGGCGGCCGGAACAGGGTTCCCTGCACCCGCGAGACGAAGAACAGCAGGTGGCCGCCGGCGCACAATTGCAGGAACAGCATGGTCTGGATGTGGGCGAGGTCCATGGGCAGGCGCGCCATCAGCTCCGGGCTCTTCATCCAGAACATGCCGAGCATGACGATGCCGAAGCTCTGCACCAGCGCCATGATGCCCATGATGGTGGAGAAGGAGAGGATGCGCTGCATGTTCCAGCGCACCGGTGAGTCCTGAACCTTCACATTGTCATAGGCGATGGTCATGATCGGAATGTCGTCAAGCAACGCCATGACGACGATCATGATCGCGGTGAGCGGCATGAAGTCGTAGACCAGATAAACCAGCACCACCACCAGCATGATGTTCAGCGTCATGGCGATGCGGTAGTAGATGTAGCTGGTGATCCGCTCGAAGATCGCCCGAGCCTCCATGATGGCATTGATGATGGTCGAGAGGCCCGGCGCCGTGAGGATGAGCGCCGCGGCGCTGCGGGCCGCATCCGTTGCGCCGGAGACGGCGACGCCGCAATCGGCCTGCTTCAGGGCGGGGGCGTCGTTCACGCCGTCGCCGGTCATGGCGACGATGTGGCCGCGCTCCTGCAGGGCCTTCACGATCTGGAACTTGTGCTCGGGGAAGACGCGGCCGAAGCCGTCGGCCACCTCCACAGCGCGGGCGGCATCG
>JAYSCE010000265.1:0-6168 GCA_041915035.1 Xanthobacter sp. | reverse complement strand
GGTGCGGGTGCCGGAGCGCAATCTTGTGCCGATCACCGACGAGTTCCCCGTGGCCCATGCCGCGCTCGCCGAGCCGGTGGCGGTGAGCTACCACGCGGTGAACCAGGGCGCGCGCCTTCTGGGCATGCCCCTGTCCGCCGCCCGCTGCCTCGTCCTTGGCGGCGGAGCTATCGGCCTTGCGGCGGCTTTGGTGATGGCCATGCAGGGCGCCGCCGAGATTTTCGTCGCCGAACCGAATGCGGCGCGGCGCGTCACGGTGGAGCGTGCCGGCCCGTTCCGCTGCTACGCGCCGGGGGAGGGTGGAGAGCCGAAGGACGGCAGCATCGATCTCGTTGTCGACGCGGTGGGCGCTGTCGCGACCCGCGCCGCAGCCTGCCGGCTCGTGCGGCCGGGGGGCGTCATCGTCCATGCCGGACTTCTGCCCGGCACCGAGGGGCTCGATATCCGCCGCATCACGCTTCAGGAGATCATCGTCTCCGGCACCTATTGCTACACCCCCGCCGACTTCCGGGCGACGGTGGACGCTCTTGCGTCGGGCCGCCTCGGCGACCTCGGCTGGATCGAAGAGCGTGGATTCGCGGAGGCGATTTCCGCCTTCGCCGACATCGATGCCGGCCGGACCGGCGCGGCGAAGATCGTCCTGCGGCTCTGAACGCGGGCGCGCCCCGGCCGGTCCGGGGCGCTTTCTCATCCCATGATCGTGTCCCCGCCTTCGGCTCCGGCGCAGGCGCTGGCTCCGCGCGACCAGACGCGCCTTTCATTCGAAAAGCCAGAAAGAACGTCAGCGCCCGATGCGCCGCTTGACAGGGTTTTGTTCGCAGTTTTATGTACTATATCTTATATAAGACTTGGCCGACACAAGCCGGCCGAGACGCAAGGAGGAGGCAAGCGTGAGTGCGCCGCAACTGTTGGTTCACGAGAAGAAGGACACCGTCGGTGTCGTCGTGGTGGAAGGCCTGAAGGCCGGCACCGACATGCTGTGCGTGGTGACGCACGACAATTCGGCGTTCCACCTCACCTCCAAGATGGACGTGCCCATCGGCCACAAGGTCGCCCTCACGGACATCAAGGCCGGGGACACCATCTGGAAGTACGGCCAGGACATCGGCATCGCCAAGGCCGACATCGCCAAGGGCGAGCACGTCCACGTCCACAACGCCAAGACCAAGCGCTGGTGAGGGAAGAAATGTCCAACATCGCCATGTTTCACGCCCAGACCGCGCCCAACCCATTCCGCGGCGGCGCGCCCGACCAGCTCATCACCAAGGCGACCCCCACGGCGCTCGCCTCGGCCGACTATGCCAACGCCACCGTCCGCGGCTGGCGTCGCGAAAATGGCCGGGTGGGCGTGCGCAACCACGTCGTCATCCTGCCCCTCGACGACCTCTCCAACGCCGCCTGCGAGGCCGTGGCCGCCCATGTGAAGGGCACCATGGCGCTGCCCCACGCCTATGGTCGCCTGCAGTTCGGCGAGGACCTGGAGATCCACTTCCGCACCCTCATCGGCATCGGCTCCAATCCGAACGTCGCCGCCGTGGTGGTGATCGGCATCGAGGACCAGTGGACCAACCGCGTGGTCGAGGGCATCGCCAAGACCGGCAAGCCGGTGGTGGGCTTCGGCATCGAGCTCAACGGCGACATCGCAACCGTGGCCAAGGCCTCCTACGAGGCCAAGCGCTTCGTGCAGTGGGCGAACGAGCTGCCGCAGGAGGATTGCCCGATCTCCGACCTGTGGATTTCCACCAAGTGCGGCGAGAGCGACACCACCACGGGTCTGTCCTCCTGCCCCACCGTGGGCAACATGTATGACAAGCTGATCCCGCACGGCATCTACGGCGTGTTCGGCGAGACCTCGGAAATCACCGGCGCCGAGCACCTCTGCAAGGAGCGCGCGGCCACCCCGGAAGTAGCCGAGAAGTGGTTCAAGATGTGGAAGTCCTACCAGGACGACGTGATCGAGGCCCACAAGACCGACGATCTTTCCGACAGCCAGCCCACCAAGGGCAATATCGCCGGCGGCCTCACCACCATCGAGGAGAAGGCGCTGGGCAATCTCGAGAAGATCGGCCGCGAGTGCCGCTACATCGACGCTCTCGAGCCCGCCGAGGCTCCGGCCAAGGGCCCCGGCCTCTATTACATGGACACCTCTTCCGCGGCGGCCGAATGCGTGACGCTGATGGCGGCGGCAGGCTATGTGATCCACACCTTCCCCACCGGGCAGGGCAACGTGATCGGCAACCCCATCGTTCCGGTCATCAAGATCTCGGGCAATCCGCGCACCATCCGCACCATGGGCGAGCATATCGACGTGGACGTGTCGGGCGTGCTGCGCCGGGAGATGACCATTCCGGAGGCCGGCGACGCGCTCATCGACATGATCGTGCGCACCGCCAACGGACGCCTCACGGCGGCTGAATCCCTCGGCCACCGCGAGTTTGTCATGACCAAGCTCTACCGCAGCGCGTGAGGGCAGGGCGGCCGGGAGCGGCCGCCTTCTCTCCGCACGAAAAAGGGCCGCCTGCAGGATATGCCGGCGGCCCTATTCTGTTTCCCGTCTCAGGCGGCGGAGCGGCGCTGGAGGTCTTCCAGCAGGTCGGCAGGAATGCTGATGCCCTCGGCCTCGCTCACGGCCCGCGCCTTCAGCCGCCGCTCGCCGGGCAGGCGCGTGCCGTCCTGCCCGAGGATGGCGCCAAGCAGCCGTTCGAGCCGCGCGAGATAATCCGGCCCGCCCAGCCGCACCGGGTCCATCACCAGGAACAAGTGGCCGATGGCGGGGGAGGGGCCTTCGGCGGTGAAGAAGGACGCCGCCTCGAAGCCGAACTGGCCGCCGGTGAGGGCGGCGGCGAGGATCTCTACCATCAGCACCAGCGCCGCCCCCTTGGCATCGCCGATGGGCAGCATGGTGCCGGCCAGCGCGGCCTTGGGATCGGTGGTGGGGTTACCCTGCGCGTCCAGCGCCCAGTCGTCGGGAATGGGATTGCCGCGCTGGGCGGCCACCATGATCTTGCCCCGCGCCACCTTGCTCAGCGAGGCGTCGATGACGAGGGGCGCGGCATCCTTCCGCGGGGTGGCAAAGGCGATGGGATTGGTGCCGAACACCCCGGCCTGCCCACCCCATGGGGCGATGGCCTGCGGTGAGTTGGAGAAGGCGAGGGCGGCCAGCCCCCGCTCCGCCATCTGCTCCACATGATGACCCATGACGCCCGCGTGGTGCGACGCGAAGACCGAGACCGCGACAATGCCGCTCTCGGCGATGCGGCCTGCGGCGGCATGGAGCCCGGCGGCGATGGCGGGAAAGGCGAGGCCTTCGCGCGCATCCACCCTCAGGGTGGAGACGGAGGTCCATTCCAGTGCCGGCTCGGCTTGGCCTTTCACCTTGCCGGAACGGATCTGGTCCGCATAGGCCGGCAGACGGGAGAGTCCGTGGCTGGCGATGCCATCCGCGTCCGCCGCGACCAGGGCCTCGGCGGTGGCCTCGGCCGCCGCCCGGCTGGCGCCGGCGGAAATCAGGACCGAGCGGGCGAGGGCGCGGGCCGCGTGGAGGGAGAGTTGCTCGCTCATGCCGCCTTCTCCTGAAGCACCTGCGCCACCGCGATGGCCACCGCCTCGCTGACACGCACGTTGGATTCCACGGTGACGCCCGCAATGTGCGGGGTGAGAATGAGGTTCGGCACCCCCTCGAGCGGGCCGCCGCCGGGCAGGGGCTCCGTCTCGAACACGTCAAGCATGGCGCCGGCGAGCCGGCCGGCCTTCAGCGCCTCGGCCAAAGCCGCCTCGTCCACCACGCCGCCCCGTGCGGCATTGATGAGGACCGCATCCGGCCGCATGCAGGCGAGGGCATCGGTGCCGATGAGGCCGCGCGTTTCGGCGGTCAGCGGCACGTGGAGGCTTACCGCATCCGCCCGTGCCAGAAGGTCATCAAGGGCGACCGGGCGGACGCTATGGGTCGAGAAGGCGGGATTGCCCGCATCGAGGAAGGGATCGTGGGCGATGACTTCCATGCCCAGGGCCACGGCGCGCCGGGCCGTCTGCCGGGCGATCGCCCCGAAGCCGACGAGGCCGAGGATGCGGCCGGATGTTTCCCGGCCCATGAGGCGCGTGCGCGGCCAGCCGCCGGCGGCGACCTCGGCGGAGGCGTGGTAGGCGCCGCGCAGCAGCATCATCACGCCGCAGATGACATATTCGGCCACCGCCAGGTCGTTGGCGCCGGTGGCCGGGCGCACGGCGATACCGCGGGCGCGGCAGGCCTCCGTATCGATATTGTCGAGGCCTACGCCGAGCCGCCCTACCACCTCGAGTCGGGGCGCCGCGGCGAGCAGCGCCCCGCGCACCTGCGTGCGGTTGCGGACGATGAGGGCGCGCGCGTTCTTGAGGAGGCCGTGGAGGGCGTCGGGCTGGTCCACCAGCGCCGGATCGTAATGGACCTCGTGACGGCTGCGCAGGGTGGCGAGCGCCGCCTCGTCCATGAACTCGGTGACGACGATGTCGGGCATGGGCGTTTCCGCTTGTCGTTTTCGGATATTGTCGTTCTGGGCGCGGAACGAGGGCATTGCACGCGGCTCTATTCCGTTATCATATATAAGATATGAGACTGGTCCGCCTTGCAAGCTCTACGGCAGGAGATGCAAGCCGGGCCAGCCGCACCTATAAGCGTCAGAGAAAGACGCGCCGGAGCAGGGGGCGAGAGGATCGTGAGCAAGCCAAACATCGCCGCCGGGGCCGAGCCCCGCAGGGCGCAGGAGAGAAGCCCGGCCAGCGCCGCTCATCGCGGCGAGGGAGAAGGGCTCGAATCCAAACCGCTCTACCGGCAGGTCCGAGAGACCCTGATCCGCCGCATGGTGGACGGCGTGTGGGCGCCCGGAGAGCCGCTGCCCAGCGAGATCCAGCTCGCCGCCGAACTCGGTGTCAGCCAGGGCACGGTGCGCAAGGCGCTGGACGAGATGGCGGCGGAGAACATCGTGGTGCGCCGGCAGGGCCGGGGCACCTTCGTCGCCCGCCACGACGAGGAGCGCATCCTGTTCCAGTTCTTCAAGCTGGTCGGGGATGACGGGGAGCGCCACTTCCCAGAAAGCCGCGTGCTCGGCATCGAGCGGGCCAAGGGCACAGCCGCCGAATGCGCTGCGCTTGCCTTGCCACGCAACGGCCGCGTCCTGCGCATCCGCCGCCTGCGCACGTTCGACGGCGCGCCGCTCATCATCGAGAGTCTGATCCTGCCGGACCAGATGTTCCCAGGCCTCGCCGACGCGCCGGTGCCGAACAATCTCTATGGCCTCTACGCGCAGCGCTACGGCATCACTGTGGCGCGGGCGCGGGAGCAGCTCAAGGCCGTCGGCGCGGATGCCGGCACTGCGACCATGCTGCATGTGGAGGCCGGAGCGCCGGTGCTGCTGATCGACCGTCTCGCCTATTCGCTCGACGGCACGCCGGTGGAATGGCGCGTCAGCTTCTGCCTCACGGCCGGCTTCCACTATCTATCCGACCTGACCTGACTTTGCTAAGGCATTGATAAAGGCTAGTCTTTTGGCGTGATACGGCCGCGAAGACGGCGCGATAAAACTTATGTCTTATATATGATAGTAGATGACCTTTACAGGCCTACCGGCCTTGTCTATCGTCAAGACACCTGAGGCGGCGCGACAGGAGTCCGCAGCCCGCAGGAAAAGCCGAAGAACGGCGGGGCGGATGCGCCACTTCGCGCGCCCCGACCGCGGGATCCCACCAGACACGAAAGCCCTGCCGCCCCGCCAAGGGTGGTCTGGCACCATGAAGACCGGGAGCAGAAACGACGCCTCGCCAGAACGGCCAATAAAGGCCGCGGCGACAGGTCCCAAGGGAGGGATGCATGGGTTCGCAGAAACCTCTTCTGGAGGTGAGTGGCGTAACGCTGCAGTACAAGACGCCGAATCTACTCGTCACCGCCACCTACCGGGTGGATTTCAACGTTCTCGAGGGCGACCGCTTCATCCTGCTGGGGCCGTCCGGCTGCGGGAAATCCACCCTGCAGAAGGCCGTCGGCGGCTACATCACGCCAACCGAAGGCGAGATGCGCCTCAAGGGGCAGGTGATCCGCGCCCCCGGGCCGGACCGCATGATGGTGTTCCAGGAATTCGACCAGCTCCTGCCCTGGAAGACCGTGCGCCAGAACGTGGCCTTCGCCCTCACCGCCGC
>JAYSCE010000264.1:0-6195 GCA_041915035.1 Xanthobacter sp. | reverse complement strand
GCCCTTCAGCTTCAGGATGGGCCGGCCCACCAGCCAGGCGATGAGGCCGGAGAGCACCGCCCCGAGCAGGAGGCAGAGCAGCGGATCGAGCCCGAGCCGCGCCGGCCCGATGGCCACCGCATAGGCGCCGATGCCGAGGAAGCCGGCATGGCCGAGGCTCACCTGTCCCGCATAGCCCATAAGGATGGTGAGGCCGAGGGCGGCGAGGGAGAAGATCCACACCAGCGCTGCGACGCGCAGGTGGAAGGAGGTGGGGGCGATCATCGGCACCAGCGCCATGATGAGCGCGAGGGCGATGAGCGGGGTGAGGCGGGAGCGCAGGATGGCCTTCATCACACGCGCTCCACGGTGCGGCTGCCGAACAGGCCGCGCGGCATGAACAGGAGCACGATGAGGATCATCAGGAACGCCACCGCGTCCTTGTAGGTGGAGGAGAGGTAGCCGGCCGCGAAGGTCTCGATGAGGCCGATGAGGAGGCCACCCACGACGGCGCCCACGGGATTGCCCATGCCGCCCAGCATGGCTGCCGCGAAGCCCTTCAGGGTGAAGAGGGTGCCGATGTCGTAGCGGGTCAGGGTGATGGGCGTCGCTACCACGCCGGCGAGAGCGCCCATGGCCGCCGAGAGGCCGAAGGCGAGGGCGAGCACGAGGGCGACGTTGATGCCTACCAGCTTCGCCGCCAGCCGGTTGGCGGCGGTGGCCAGCACCGCCTTGCCCACCAAAGTGTGCTCCAGGAACAGATAGAGCGCCACCACGAGGGCGAGCGCGGTGCCCATCACCCAGAGGCTTTGGGGCAGGATGGTCGCCCCGGCCACCGGGATGGGCGTGTCGCCCGAGAAGGCGGGCAGCGAGTGGAACTGCTTGTCGAAGATGATCTGCGACACGCCCTTGATGAAGATGGACGCGCCGATGGTGATCATGATGAGCGTCACCGGCGAGGCGCCGCGGGCGGGCTCGATGGCGAGCCGGTGCAGCAGCAGACCCACCAGCACGGCCGCGACCACCGCGATCAGCGCCGCCACCGGCAGCGCGAGGCCCGCCGCCATGAGGAAGACGGTGCCCATGCCGCCGATCATGACGAAATCGCCCTGGGCGAAATTGATCACGTCGGAGGCGTTGTAGATCAGCGTGAAGCCGAGGGCGATGAGCGCGTAGATGGCGCCCACCGTCAGCCCCGAAAAGGCGAGCTGGAGAAATTCGGACATGTCCTCACGCCGTCTGTGTGGCGGCGCCGCAGGGGCGCCGCCGCGGTGGGGATCGGGTGTGGGAGACGATCAGCGGGCCGGGGCTTCGATCGCCCAGTCGCCGTTGCGGATCACCAGCATGCGGAACGAGTCCGTGCCGAGGCCGAGATGGTCGGCAGGGGCGAAGGTGTAGATGCCGGTGACGCCCACATAGCCCTTGGTGGCCTCAAGCGCGTCGCGGATCTTCTTCGGGTCCGAAGACTTCGCGCTCGCGATGGCGCGGGTGACGAGCTGGATGCCGTCATAGCCGTAGCCGCCGAAGGTGGAGACCGGCTGGCCCGTCGCCTTCTCGTAGGAGGTCTTGTATTCCGCCACCACCGGCTTCTGCGGGTCGTTGTCTGCCAGCTTGTCGCCGATGAGGATGGCCGGGGCGGGCAGGCGCACGCCCTCGGCCGCGGGGCCGGCCAGCTCGATGAAGCTCTTCGAGGCGACGCCATGGCTCTGGTAGAGCGGCAGCTTGATGCCGAGCTGGGCGTAGTTGCGCGTCACGATGGCCGGGCCCTGGCCGAAGCCGGGGTTGAGCACGGCTTCCACGCCCGCGGTGTTCTTGATCTTGTTGAGCTGGGGCGTCATGTCGGAATCGGTGGCGCCGTAATTTTCGTCGGCGACGACGGTGATGCCGTATTCGCCGATCACCTTCAGGCACTGGTTGCGCATGGACTTGCCGAAGCCGTCCGTGCCCGAGATCATTCCGATCTTCGTGATGCCCCGCGCCTTCATGTCCTCGAAGATCTTCTGGCAGGCGGTCTTGTCGGTGTGCGGGGTCTTGAAGACGAATGCTCGCACGGGCTCGATGATCTCGATGCCGCCGGCGAGCGAGACGAAGGGAATGCCGGCTTCCTCGAACACCGGGATCATGGCCATGGTGGCGCCGGTGGAGGTGCCGCCGACCATGGCGACGACCTTGTCGTCCTCCACGAGGCGGGTGGCGAAGGTGCGGGCCTTGTTGGCGTCGCCGCCGTCGTCATAAAGCACCAGTTCGACGGGCCGGCCGAGGAGTCCGCCCTTTTTGTTCAGCTCGTCCACATAGAGCTTGAGCGTCTTGGCTTCCGGATCGCCGAGGAAGGCGGAGGGACCGGTGGCGGAAACCACCGAGCCGATCTTGATGGGATCGGCGGCAAGGGCGGGGCTGGTAAGCGCCGGGCCGGCGACAAAGGTCGCGAGCATGAGGGCAGCCGCGCGCAGCATCGGCCGCAGGCGTGCGGGCGTATCCATGAAGCGTTCCTCCTAAAGGTCCATTTCGGGCCGAGGAGCGGGTTGTCCCGCCTCCATCCGCAGGTCATTCGACCGCAGAGACCTGAACCATATAATTAACCGGCCGGCTGGTCAATTGTTCGCGCGCGGTTTCCTCAAGCCCTTGCCGCGCACGCGCTTGCGCTGGATCATTGATCGACCGGGCGGACAATATTTGGTATCTGAACCCCATTCCCAGTGATGGTGGACGATTGCAGCAGGCCCCGTCGGGCGGCGATCGAGATGGACAGGCAAGATGGCTCGCACGCGTGCTCAGGATTACGAGGCCAAACGGGAGGCCATCCTCCACAAGTCGGCGGAGCTGTTTGCGCAATTCGGCTATTCCGGCACTTCGATCACCATGATCGCGGATGCGTGCGGTGCCTCCAAGGCCCTGCTCTACCATTACTATCCGGACAAGGAGGCGGTGCTCTTCGACATCCTGTCGACGCATCTGGAGCAGCTCATCGCGGGCGCCGAGAAGGCGATCGCCGAAGCGCCGGAGGGCGGCCGCATCTATGCCATGTCCGCCTCGCTGCTCGATGCCTACAAGGATGCCGACGCCGAGCATCAGGTGCAGATCGCGAACCTGAAGCTGCTCAATAGCGACCGCCAGGACGCTTTGCGCGCGCTGGAGCGCAAGCTCGTGACGCTGCTCGCCGATGCCATCGCGGAGGAGGTGCCCGCCGTTGGCCGTGGGCCCATGCTGAAGCCCGTTACCATGTCGGCCTTCGGCATGCTCAACTGGCAGTACCTCTGGTTTCGCGATGGACGGGGGCTGACGCGGGCAGACTATGCCCGCCTCGTCACGGGCCTCATCAAGGCGGGAGCGGAGGAGGCGGTGCGGGGCATGTTCGCGCCCGAGGCCAAGACCGCCGATGCCCGGCCGCCGGAAGGCAAGCCCGCGCAGCCCCGTTCCGCCCCGCGCCGCCGCACGGCACCCGCTGCCGAGGCACCCCGCGCGGCGAAGGCGCGGCGACCGGCGGAATAGGATCGCGACCGAAAACCCTTTAAGGAACGGCCATGTCGCGCCGCGCCCTCGACCTCATCCTCGACCACGTTCGCGCCGAGCCTTCGCGCACCTGGTCCATCATCGTCACTATCTATGGCGATGCCATCGTGCCGCGCGGCGGCTCGGTGTGGCTCGGCACGCTTCTCGCCTTCTTTCGCGGGCTGGACGTGGCGGATGGGGTGGTGCGCACGGCCATGTCACGGCTCGCCGCCGATGGCTGGCTGACGCGCACGCGAGTGGGCCGCAACAGCTTCTATCGCCTCGCCGACAAAGGCCGCGACACCTTCGCCCGCGCCACCGAGCACATCTACCGCCATCGCCCGCCCGCGTGGCACGGCCACTTCGACATGCTGCTCATCGAGACCGCCGCCCGCGAGGGGGCCCGCGCGGCGCTGGAGGGAGCGGGATTCGGCATGCCGCTGCCCGGCGTGTTCGTGGCCCCCGCGGGCACCGGCGTGCCGGAAGAGGCGGCTGCGGCACTCCGGCTCGATGTCTCCGGCAGCGCGGAGGAACAGCGCGCGCTCGCCGCCCGCGCGTGGCCACTGGAGCAGACAGCGGAGGCCTACCGGCGGTTCATCGCCACCTTCGAGCCGCTGGCAGCGGAACTGCAGGACGGCGCCGCGCTGACCGACCTGGAGGCGATGGTCGCGCGCGTGCTGCTCATTCACGATTACCGCCGCATCGTGCTGCGCGATCCCATCCTGCCGCCCGCCATCCTGCCGGAGGACTGGCCGGGCCTCGCCGCCCGCGCGGTCTGCGCCGACATCTACGGCCGTCTGGTGGAGGCCTCCGAGCGCTGGCTGGACGAGAATGCCGTGGGCGAGGACGGTGCGCCGCTGCCAGCGGATCCAAAAATCTCCAGCCGTTTCAAGGCTTAGCCCGCGAGGCAGGAGCCCTCTCTGCGCGTGCGCTGAAAAATGTTACGAAAATGGCTTGAAAGAGAATTTTCTGTAATATATAAACAATTCCAAAGTGCCGGATCGTGGGCAGCATGCTGCCTGCCGAGACCGGCGGCACTGGCCGGCGCGCCTTAACACCGGCCGCACGACGCCGCGCAGACACCACATCTCAGGTCTTACGGGGAGGACACAGCATGTACGCGCAGCTCGTGAAGTCCGAGGGCATGAAGTCCGCCGCCGAGCTTTCGCCGGAGGAGCGCGCCTTTCAGGAGCGCATCGACCGCGGCGAGAAGATCGAGCCGAAGGAGTGGATGCCAGAAGGCTACCGCAAGACGCTGATCCGTCAGGTCGGCCAGCACGCCCATTCCGAGATCGTCGGCCAGCTGCCCGAGGGCAACTGGATCACCCGCGCGCCCACGCTGGAGCGCAAGGCCATCCTGCTCGCCAAGGTGCAGGACGAGGCCGGCCACGGCCTCTATCTCTATTGCGCCGCCGAGACCTTGGGCGTCAGCCGCGACCAACTGCTCGCCAAGCTGCACGACGGCAGCATGAAGTATTCGTCCATCTTCAACTATCCCACCCTCAACTGGGCCGACATCGGCGCGGTGGGCTGGCTGGTGGATGGCGCCGCCATCATGAATCAGGTTCAGCTGCAGAAGACCTCCTACGGCCCGTACAGCCGCGCGATGATCCGCATCTGCAAGGAGGAGAGCTTCCACCAGCGCCAGGGCTACGACATCATGATGAAGATGGCGCAGGGCACGGCCGAGCAGAAGGCCATGGCGCAGGATGCCCTCGACCGCTTCTGGTATCCCGCCCTCATGATGTTCGGTCCCTCCGACAAGGATTCGGTGCATTCGGCCCAGTCCATGGCGTGGAAGATCAAGATCAACACCAATGACGAGCTGCGCCAGAAGTTCGTCGACCAGACGGTGCCTCAGGCGGAATATCTCGGCCTCAAGATCCCCGACCCGAACCTGAAGTGGAACGAGGATAAGAAGGGCTACGACTTCTCCGAGCCGGACTGGTCGGAATTCTTCGAGGTGATCGCCGGCAACGGCCCCTGCAACAAGGAGCGCCTCGGCGCCCGCGTGAAGGCCTGGGAAGACGGCGCATGGTTCCGCGACGGCCTCCTCGCCCATGCCGAGAAGGCCGAGGCGCGCCGCACCGCCGCCCGCGTCGCCGCGGAATAGCAGCGCTAAAGTAATCGCCGGTCAGGGCGAACCATAACAACAGCACATCTTCCGGACGGCAGTGCCGTCCGGCCCGGAACGGGAGGAACAACCATGTCCAGCGAATGGCCCTTGTGGGAAGTCTTCATCCGCGGCCAGCACGGCCTCAACCATCGCCATGTGGGCAGCCTGCACGCGCCCGACGCGGAGCTTGCCATCAAGAACGCCCGCGACGTCTACACCCGCCGCAACGAGGGCGTCTCCATCTGGGTGGTGAAGTCGGTGGACATCACCGCCTCCAGCCCTTCCGACAAGGGGCCTCTGTTCGAGCCGTCCAATTCCAAGGTCTACCGTCACCCGACCTTCTTCCAGATCCCCGAAGAAGTGGGGCACATGTGATGGCCAGCGCCGAGATCGCGGTCGATCGCGCCGCTCTGTTCGAGTTTCTCACGCGGATGGGGGACAATACCCTCATCCTCGGCCATCGCGTGTCCGAATGGTGCGGCCACGCGCCGGTGCTGGAAGAGGACATCGCCCTCGCCAACACCGCGCTGGACCTCATCGGCCAGACCCAGCTCTGGCTCGGCCTCGCCGGCGAGGTTGAAGGCAAGGGCCGCAATGCCGATGCGCTCGCC
>JAYSCE010000263.1:0-6217 GCA_041915035.1 Xanthobacter sp. | reverse complement strand
TCCATCATCTCTTGGCTGAAGCCGAGGCCGGCCAGAACCTCCGCCGCGCGGCCCTCCAGCGCGTAGCCGCCCAATTCCTCGAAACGGCCCTGCACCTCGCCGTAGCGCTCCACCAGAGCGTCCATCTCGTCCATGCGGTCGGGATCGCCGAGGGCCGCCTCGATCTCCTTCAGCTCCGCCGCGACGGTGCTGACCGGGCCGGCGCCGTCCATCACCTCGGCGAGGGCGGAGCGGCCGGACATCTCGCCCACGTCCTGGCTGAAATAGCCGATGGTGATGCCGCGATCGGCCGAGACCTGCCCCTCGTCCGGCGTCTCCTGCCCGGTCATCATGCGGAACAGCGTGGTCTTGCCGGCGCCGTTGGGGCCGACAAGACCCACCTTCTCGCCCTTCAGCAGCGCCGCCGACGCCTCGATGAAGACGAGCTGCCGGCCGTTCTGCGTGCTGATGTTGTCGAGGCGGATCATGGGAAAAAGGCACCCGGGGCTTTGGAGATCGTTGGTCCCGGGGGGCTTAATGCATCCTGCTGCGGTGCGAAAGGGGCGGGGGCCGCCTCAGGCGGCGCGATAGGCGCGCAGGTAGTGGGCCTCGAACATCCGCTTCACATGGTGCAGCGGGCCGAGCCGGGGCAAGGCGAAGTTGCGCCGCGTGTCGCGGAACACCAGCATCCCCGCGTCGAGCGTATCGACGATGCAGACCAGCTCGGGACGGAAGGTCTCCCGCTCCGGCCGGCCGGCGAGTGCGGCGGCGATGTTGCGGGCGGCGGCGCGGGCCTGCAGGTCAGCCTGGTGGGCCTGCTTCGGCATCCAGTCCGGGCCGGGGAAGGAGCCCGCGTCGCCGGCCACGTAGACGTCATCGAGACCATGGACGGCGCAGGTGGCGTCGGCCGCGATGAAGCCGCCGGGCGAGAGCGGCAGGCAGCTTTCAGCCAGCCACGCCGGCCCGGTGAGGCCGGGCATGAAGAGAATGAGGTCGGCGGGGATCTCGCCGCCTTCCGTCACCACCTTGTCGGGCGCGAAGCTGAGCGGCTTGTGGCCGAGATGGGTCTTGATGCCACGCCGCTCCATCTCCTTCAGGAGGCCACCCACGGCCTTGGCGCCGAGGCGCTGGCCGGGCTGGGTGGAGGCGTTGAAGAAGACGAGATCCACCACCTCCCGCCGCCCCTGCCGGCGCAGAAGCGTGTCGAGGCCGAACAGGAATTCGAACATGGGGCCACCGCGCACCGCGGACGGTTCCTGCGGGTTGGCGCCGAACCCCACGGCGATGGTGCCGCGTTCAAGCGTGCCGATGCGCTGGCGCAGGGCATCCGCCACGGCGATGCCCTCGCACGGGATGAAGGCGTTCTCGATGCCCGGCAGCTTGCGGATGTAGCGGCCGCCGGTGGCGATCAGCAGCACGTCGTTCTCGATGACGCCGCCGCTGGTGTGGACGCGCCGCCCGCCGTCCGTCACCTGCTCCACGGTGGCGGGGATATGGCGGATGCCGTGGCGGGCGAAGAAGCCTGCGAGGGGGATCGTCAGGTCCTCCGCCCGCCGCAGCCCTGCCGGCACCCAGATGAGGCTCGGCAGATAGGTGAGCACCGGCGCCGGCGACACCACGGTGATGTCCGCGCCGACGCGTCGCCGTCGCAGCTCGCGCACGGCGGTCAGCGCCGCGAAGCCGGAGCCCAGAATGACGATGCGCGGCGCAGACATGGCTCACTCCGCCGGTTCGAGGTGCGGGCGCGCGGCCTGGGCCGGCGAGGGGCCGAAATCGCCGTCCACATCGGCGCCGAGGTCGGCGCGCCACGGCCGCCACATCTCCAGCCCCACAAGGATCAGCACCAGCACCGCCGCGAGGCCGCCGGCCATCACCGGATAGGAGAGGCCGGTGAGGTCCATGAAGGTGATCTTGCCCGGCCCGGAAGCGGCGAGCACCGGCTTCAGCACCGGCTCGGCATAGCCGAAGGCGGTGGCGCCGGCGATGCCGCCGAGGAGCGTGAAGAGGGCATCGCGATAGCCGACCCCCACCTGCGCGAGGACGGTGCCGGGGCAGGCGCCGGCCAGCGCGATGCCGGCACCGAGCATGAGGCCGCCGACCACATCGGCGGCATAGAAGGTGGCCTTGGGCGCGAGCTTCACGAGGCCGAAGCCGTGGAGCGTCGCGATCACCACCGCGCCGGTGGCGACGGCGGTGAGGAACACCTTGAGCATGATGAAATTGCGAAGCTGCATCTGCCCCACGATCATGCCCGGCTCGAACACGCGGGACTTTTCGAGGGCGACGCCGAACACCGTGCCCATGAGCAGGCCGATGACGATGGATTGGACGAGAGACATGGCGGTTCTCCGTGCCGGTGTTCGGCGTCAGATGCGGCGCAGGAGGAGGAGGGCGGTGGCGATGCCGCCGGCGAACATGGCGGCGACGGCCACCGTGGAGGACACGGCAAGCTGCGCCATGCCGGAGAGGCCGTGGCCGGAAGTGCAGCCATCGGCGATGCGGGCGCCGAACAGCATCACGAAGCCGGCGCCGAACGCCACCGCATAGCGCACGGCGGGGCTCGCCGTGCCGAGCGCCCGCGACCAGATGGGCGAGATCGGCCGGCGGCGGGCGCCGGAGATGCGCATGGAGAGGAAGGCGCCGATGGCCACGCCGACGACCAGCGCCACCTGCCACCAGTTCTTGCCGGTGGCGGCGATGTGCTTCGCCACATAGTCGATGTTGGTCACGGCCGGGTCGATCCACGACGCCGCGATTCCGCCGATGGTGACGTAGGACGAGGAGGCGCCGAGCGCCGTCTCGATGAGCAGGAAGGCCGGCACCTGCAGAAGGCCGATGAGAATGCCGGCCACGTAGGGCGACCACGCCTTGGCCTTCAGCGAACAGGCGAAGCCAGAACCAGACCCTGCGCGGGTCTGCGCGATTTCGCTCATGGGGTTCCTCCCTGACGGAGCGTCGTGACGACGTCCAAATCCCTTGACATTCAAAAAAATGAAATTCTAATTCTTGAATGTCAAGAGGCGTGACGGGCGATCAACAGCTCCCCAGCGCGCCCCGCGTCCATCGGCACGACCGGCGGGCGCACAATGGGAGGTAACAATGTCGCGGATCGTCATCCTCGGCGCCGGGCTCGGCGGCGTCATCATGGCCTATGAGATGAAGGAAAAGGTGGGGTCGAAACACGAGGTGGTGGTGGTCAACAAGGGCGCCACCTACAGCTTCGTGCCGTCCAATCCGTGGGTCGCCGTCGGCTGGCGCAAGCCGGAGGAGATCACGGTGGACCTCACCAAGGTCTTCCAGTCGCGCGGTATCCGCCTCATGCCCAGGGGGGCGAAACGGCTCGATCCGAAAAATAGCGTCATCGAACTGAATGACGGCGAGACGCTCGAATACGATTATCTCGTCATCGCCACCGGTCCCGATCTCGCCTTCGACGAGGTGGAGGGCCTCGGCCCCGCCGGTCATACGCAGTCGGTCTGTCTCACCGATCACGCCGCCGATGCACGCAAGGCGTTCGATGCGCTGGTGCGTTCACCGGGGCCGATCGTGGTCGGCGCGGCGGCGGGCGCCTCCTGCTTCGGGCCGGCCTACGAATTCGCCTTCATCCTCGATGCCGCCCTGCGCAAAGCAAAGGTGCGCGACCAGGTGCCCATGACCTTCGTGACGCCCGAGCCCTATGTCGGCCATCTCGGCCTCGACGGCGTGGGCGACACCAAGGGCCTGCTCGAAAGCGCGCTGCGCGAGAAGCACATCAAATGGATCACCAACGCCCGCGTCGCCCGTGTCGAGGCCGGCCGGATGAGCGTCGAGGAGGTGAGCGAGGACGCGAGCGTGAAGGCCTCCCACGACCTGCCCTTCGCCTTCTCCATGATCCTGCCCGCCTTCCGCGGCGTGCCGGCGGTGTCCGGCCACGAGGGCCTCTCCAATCCCCGCGGCTTCGTCATCGTGGACCGGCACCAGCAGAGCCCGGCCTATCCCAACATCTTCGCCATCGGGGTGTGCGTCGCCATCCCGCCCATGGGCAAGACGCCACTGCCGGTGGGCGTGCCCAAGACCGGCTTCATGATCGAATCCATGGTCACGGCCACCGCCGCCAATATCGCCGCTTTGCTCGCCGGGCAAAAGCCGCGGGCGGTGGCGACGTGGAATGCGGTGTGTCTTGCCGATTTCGGCGACGGCGGCATCGCCTTCATCGCCCAGCCGCAGATCCCGCCGCGCAACGTCAACTGGTCGTCGCAGGGCGCGTGGGTGCATACCGCCAAGGTCGGCTTCGAGCGCTACTTCCTGCACAAGGTGCGGCAGGGCGTCAGCGAGACCTTCTACGAGAATGCCGCGTTGAGCCTGCTCGGCATCAAGAAGCTCAAGGAAGTGCGGATGGAGGACGCGGGGCCGGTGTGACCGGCTCCGCTCACGGGATCAGCATCCGCACGATGGCCTCGGCGGCCTGCTCCGCGTCCATGGCGGTGGTGTCCACGCGCAGCTCGGGGGCGGTGGGGGCCTCGTAGGGACTGTCGATGCCGGTGAAATTCTTCAATTGGCCGGCGCGGGCCTTCCTGTAGAGGCCCTTCACGTCGCGCCGCTCGGCTTCCGCCAGCGGCGTGTCGATGAACACCTCGAAGAACTCGCCTGGCTGCATCATGCCGCGCACCATGTCGCGCTCGGCGCGGAACGGGCTGATGAAGGCGGTGATGACGATGAGGCCGGCATCGGTCATCAGCTTCGCCACCTCGCCCACGCGGCGGATGTTCTCCACCCGGTCGGCGGCGGTGAAGCCGAGGTCGCGGTTGAGGCCGTGGCGCACGTTGTCGCCGTCGAGCAGGAAGGTGTGCCGGTTCATCCGGGCGAGCTTCTTCTCCACCAGATTGGCGATGGTGGACTTGCCCGCGCCGGAAAGGCCCGTGAGCCAGACCACCGCCGGCTTCTGGTTCTTCAGCGCCGCATGGTGCTCGCGCGAGATGTCGGTGGCCTGCCAGTGGACGTTCTCTGCCCGCCGCAGGGCGAAGTGGATCATGCCCGCGCCAACGGTGGCGTTGGTGTGCTTGTCGATGAGGATGAAGCCGCCCAGCTCCCGGTTCTCCCCATAGGGCTCGAACGGGATGCGCCGGTCGGTGGCGATGTTGCAGGAACCGATGGCGTTCAGCTCCAGCGTCTTCGCCGCCAGGTGGTCCATATTGTTGACGTTCACCTGGTACTTCGGCTCGGTCACGGTGGCGGACACCGTCTGGGTGCCGAGCTTCAGCCAGTAGGGACGGCCCGGCAGCATGGGCTGCTCGTCCATCCACACGATGATGGCCTCGAACTGGTCGGCCGCCTGCACCGGGGCTTCCGCCGCCGCGATCACATCGCCGCGCGAGCAGTCGATCTCGTCGGCGAGGCACAAAGTGACGGACTGGCCGGCCACGGCCTCCTTGAGGTCGCCATCCAGCGTCACGATGCGCGAGACCGTGCTGGTCTTGCCCGAGGGCAGCACGCGGATGGCATCCCCCGGCTTCACCGTGCCGGCGGAGATGAGGCCGGAGAAGCCGCGGAAGTCGAGATTGGGCCGGTTCACCCACTGCACCGCCATGCGGAACGGCTTTGCCGTGTCATGGGCGGTGTCGATCTCCACGCTCTCCAGATGCGCCATCAGCGTCGGGCCGGCATGCCACGGCGTATTGGGCGAAAGGGTGGTGATGTTGTCGCCCTTGAAGCCGGAGATGGGCAAAGCGACGAAATCGGTAATCCCGATGGAGCTGGCGAAGGCGCGGTAGTCCGCGACGATCTTGTCGAACACCTCGCGGTTGTAGCCCACGAGGTCCATCTTGTTCACGGCCAGCACGATGTTGCGGATGCCGATGAGGTGGGCGAGGTAGGAGTGCCGCCGGGTCTGGGTGAGCACGCCCTTGCGCGCATCCACGAGGATCACCGCGAGGTCGGCGGTGGAGGCGCCGGTGACCATGTTGCGGGTGTATTGCTCGTGGCCGGGGGTGTCGGCGACGATGAACTTGCGCTTCTCGGTGGCGAAGAAGCGGTAGGCCACATCGATGGTGATGCCCTGCTCGCGCTCGGCGGCGAGGCCGTCCACGAGGAGCGCGAAATCCAGCTCCTGGCCTTGCGTGCCGACCTTCTTCGAGTCCGCCTCCAGCGCGGCGAGCTGATCCTCGAAGATCATCTTGGAATCATAGAGCAGCCGCCCGATGAGCGTGGACTTGCCGTCGTCCACGCTGCCGCAGGTGATGAAGCGCAGCATGGTCTTGTG
>JAYSCE010000262.1:860-6224 GCA_041915035.1 Xanthobacter sp. | reverse complement strand
GGCGATGGCGAGCGGTGCCGCCTCCGTCACCTCGCAGCCGCCGCCATAGGCGAGGCCGTTGACGGCCACCACCAGCGGCTTGCGGAAGGCTTCCACCCGCGCCGTCAGCCTTTGGCCGCGCGCCACGAAATCGCGCAGCGCGGCCTCGGGGCTTTCGGCAACGGAGCGCGAGAATTCGGGAATGTCGCCGCCCGCCGAGAAGGCGCGTCCGGTGCCGGTGAGGATGCCGCCGCGGATGCCGTCGTCGCCCTCGATTTCATCAAGCTGGCGCAGCAGCGTCTCGATGGTGTCGTAGCTCAGGGCGTTGAGCTTTTCCGGGCGGTTGAGGGTGAGGGTGGCGATGGCGCCGTCCACCGTCTTCAGCACGAGTGCCGTCATGAATGATCTCCCCGTTGGATGAGGAGCCCACCCTGCACGCGGCAGCCGATTGAGTATACTCACTGTGCGGTATACCTTCCCAGCATGCCCAAGCCCTCCCGTACCCGCCCCACCGACACGCGCGGAAAAATCGTCCAGGCCGCCTCGAAGCTGTTCTATGCGGAGGGGATCGGCCGCGTGAGCATGGATGCGGTGGCGGAGAAGGCGGGCGTCACCAAGCGCACGCTCTACTATCATTTCGACAGCAAGGACGACCTCGTCGCCGCCTATCTCGACGCCCGCGACCAGCCGAACCTGAAGCAGATGGCGGCATGGTTCGCCGCCGCCGAGGGCGGGGCGGACGCGAAGGTCGCGGCCATCTTCGCGGCCCTCGCCAAAAGCGCGCTGCATCCCAAGTGGAAGGGCTGCGGCTTCCTGCGCACCACGGCGGAACTCGCGGCCCTGCCCGGTCATCCGGCGGTGAAGATCGGCGCGCGCCACAAGGCGGCCTTCGCCACTTGGCTGGCGGGCGAATTGGAGGCCGCCGGCTTCGACGCGCCCACGGCGCTGGCGCGGCGGATCCTGCTGCTGCTGGATGGCGCCTTCTCCGCCTCGCTGGTGCATCGCGACGCGAGCTGGTTCGAGGAGGCGGGCGCCGCCGCCGGCGCCCTGGTGCGCGCCCATCCGCGGGGGACGAGCGCGGTATCGTGATGCACTGAGCGCTTGCAAGTGGCGCCCCGGCGGCCATGGTGGGCGCCTTCATCGCGGGAGACGGCCATTGGACTACGTGAAATTCGGCGCGACCGGCCTTGAGGTCTCGAAGCTGTGCCTCGGCTGCATGACGTTCGGCGAGCCCAACCGCGGCTCCCATGCCTGGACCCTGAAGGAGGAGGAGAGCCGCCCGCTCATCCGGCAGGCACTCGACCTCGGCATCAATTTCCTCGACACCGCCAACGTCTATTCGGACGGCACGTCCGAAGAGATCGTCGGCCGGGCGCTGAAGGATTTCGTGCGGCGCGAGGAGGTGGTGCTCGCCACCAAGGTGTTCAACCGCATGCGCCCCGGCCCCAACGGCGCGGGCCTTTCACGCAAGGCCATCATGGCCGAGATCGACGCCAGCCTGCGGCGGCTCGGCACGGACTATGTGGACCTCTACCAGATCCACCGCTTCGACCACGCCACCCCCATCGAGGAGACGCTGGAGGCGCTGCACGACGTGGTGAAGGCGGGCAAGGCGCGCTACATCGGCGCCTCCTCCATGCCGGCATGGCGCTTCGCCAAGGCGATCTACATCTCCCGCCTCAACGGTTGGACGCGCTTCGTGAGCATGCAGAACCACATGAACCTCCTCTATCGCGAGGAGGAGCGCGAGATGCTCCCCCTGTGCATCGAGGAGGGCGTCGCCGTCATCCCGTGGAGCCCCCTGGCGCGCGGCCGGCTCGCGCGTGCGTGGGACGAGGCGACCTATCGCCTGGAGAGCGACGAATTCGGCAAGACGCTCTATGTGGCGGGCGACCGCGAAGTGGTGGACGCGGTGGGCGCCATCGCCGCCGCGCGGGGCGTGCCGCGCGCGCAGGTGGCGCTGTCCTGGATGCTGCAGAAGAAGGGCGTCACCGCGCCCATCATCGGCGCGTCCAAGCCCGGCCATCTCACCGATGCGGTGGCGGCTCTCTCGCTGACGCTGACGGCGGATGAGATCGCGGCGCTGGAGGCGCCCTATGTGCCGCATCGCGTCGCCGGTTTCACCGACTGAGGCGTTTCGCCCGCCGTGGCACAAAGATCACGTTTCGTCGATCTGTGGGCGGCGGCCCCGCCCGCAGCAAAGCCGCCGTTTTCCTGTCGAAATTCCGCCCGGCACCCGGAGCATCACGACCAGGCGGGCATATTGGCCCGATCGTGTTTCTGGACCAGACCCATGAAGGGCATCGCCTTCGGCATCATCCTCACCCTTGTCGCCGCGCTCCTGAGCGTGGGTGTCACCCTTGTGTTCGGCGGCAGCGGCGGCCTGAACTTCCTGCTCGCGCTCGGCTTCACGCTGGTGGCTCTCGCCATGGACGTTCCGACCGTCGCCTGACGCCTGTCGGCGACGACGGCCCGCCCCGGCGTCAGCCGGCCCGCGCCGCCGCTTCCGCGCGCGGCGTGCTGGATGCGCGGGCAAAGGCGGTGAGCAGCACCGCCACCTCTGCCGGCGCCTGAAGGGTCGGCACATGCGCGCAGTCGTGGATCTCGTGGAAGGTGCCATTGGGCACGAGGTCGGCGAGTTCGCGTGCCATCGCCGGCGGCGTCGCCGCATCGAAGGTGCCGGCGCAGGCGAACACCGGCACGGCGAGATGCCGCGCGGCGTCCCTCAGGTCGAGGGTCGCGAGAATCCCGCAGGCTTCGCCGAACACGTCCGGATCTGTAGCGACGAACGCGGCGCGCCGCTCCGCCAGCGTTTCCGGCACGCGTGCCGCCATGGCGGCGGGGAAAAGGCGCAGCATGGCCGTCTGGGCGATGGCCTCCAACCCCTCCGCACCGGCCTTCGCGGCCATGAAGCGGAAGGCGCCCCGCCCCTCCTCGGTGAAGCCGGCGCCGCAGCCGGCAAGAAACAGCCCGCTCGACAGGCCGGGATGCCGCAGCGCCGTGGCGAGCGCGAGGAACGAGCCGTAGCCGTTGCCGAACAGGACGGGCGCCTCGCCGGGACATGCCTCCGCCACCGCCGCAGCCACCGCATCCGCCTGCCCTTCAAGCCCACCTTCGACACGCGGCGAGCCGCCGAAGCCTGGCAGATCCAGCAGCACCAGCCGGAAGCGGTCGGACAGCAGCGGCACCATGGGTTCCAGGCTGCCGCGATCGGACAAAAGCGAGTGCAGGAAAACGATGCTGGGGCCGGTGCCGGTGATGTGCGCGGAGAGGCCGGCGGCGCTTGTGTTGGCGGTGAGCATCAGTGCACTCCCAGATGTTGGGCCATGAGGGCTGGGTCGTCGGCGAGAACCTGCGGCGGTCCGCGCCAGACCACCTCTCCCGAAGACAGGACGACGCAGGTGTCGGCGAGCCGCAGCGCCAGCGGCAGATTGTGTTCCACGAGCAGGATGGAGAGCCCAGCCTGCTTCAGCGCCGCGATGGCATCCGCCACCTCGGCGACGATCTGCGGGGCAAGACCTTCCGCCGGCTCATCCAGCAGCAGCACGCGCGGATTGGTGACCAGCGCGCGGGCGATGGCGAGCATCTGCTGCTCGCCGCCGGACATGGAGCCCGCGAGCTGACGGCGCCGCTCCTTCAGGCGCGGAAACAGCGTTTCCACCGAGGCGATGTCGAACACCCGCGCCGCTTTGTGGCGTGGCGGCCGGTAGGCGATGGCGAGGTGTTCCTGCACGGTCAGGGACGGGAAGATGCGCCGCCCCTGCGGCACCAGCCCCACGCCCAGCCGGCAGATGGCCTCCGGCTTGCGGTTCTCCAGCGCCGTGCCGAACAGGTCGATGCGGCCCTGCCGGGCATCCAGCAGCCCGGCGATGGCGGAAAGCGTCGTGGACTTGCCCGCGCCGTTGCGGCCGAGCAGGGCTGTGACCGCGCCTTCCGCGCAGGCGATGTCCAGCCCGCGCACGGCGCAGATTTCGCCGTGGTAGACGTGGAGATTGGAGAGGGTGAGGGCTTCAGGCACCGAGATACACCTCCCGTGTGCGGGGATCGGCGGCGATGTCGGCGCGCGATCCGGTGGTGACCACCCGGCCGTGGTGGAGCAGGGTGATGCGCTCGGCGAAGGCGAGGGCGACATCCATGTCGTGCTCGATGAGCACCACGGTCATCTCCTCGGGCAAATTGGCGAGCAGGTCCTGCACCATCACCCGCTCGTCGCGGGAGAGGCCGGCCAATGGCTCGTCCAGCAGCAGCACGCGCGGGGCGAGGGCCAGCGCCATGGCGATCTCCAGCCGGCGCTGGTCGCCATAGGCGGTCTGGGAGACGGGCCGGTCGGCGAGGTCGGCGAGCTTCACCCGGTCGAGGATGGCGAGGGCTTCCGCCCGCAGCGCCGCGTCCGCGTTGAACGGCGCCCAGGCGCGCCACTTTTCGCGACGGAGACCGTTGAGGGCCAGCATCACGTTCCGGCAGAGGGTCTCGTGCGGGAACAGCGTGAGGATCTGGTAGGTGCGGGCGAGGCCGAAGCCGGTGCGCTTGCGCGGCGGCAGGCCCACGAGTTCCGATCCGAACAGGCGGATGGAGCCGCCGGTGGGGGTGAGGTCCCCACAGATCAGGTTGAACAGCGTGGTCTTGCCCGCGCCGTTGGGGCCGAGCAGCAAATGCCGCTCGCCGGGCATGATGTCGAGGCTGACATCGGCGACGGCCGGCAGGCCGCCGAACTGCTTGGTCAGGCCGTCGATGCGGAGAGCCGGCTCAGCCATCGGCGCGCTCCCTCGGCACGAGTTTCGGGGCGGGGGCGGCCGGCTTCATGCGCTTCAGCCACGCGGTGAGCCGGTTGAAGCCGGGCACGATGCCGTCGGGCATCAGCAGGACGATGACGACGAAGGTGAAGCCGAGCAGCATCACCCAGCGGTCGATCCAGATGGAGGCGAGGTTCTTCAGCAGCACCACCAGGGCGGCGCCGATGAGCGGGCCGGCCAGCGTGCCCGCGCCGCCCGCCACCACCATCAGCAGCACTTCGGCGGAGGCGGTCACGGCCATCATGTGCGGGCTGACGAACTGGTGGTACCACGCATAGAGCAGGCCGGCCGCGGCGCCCCAGGCGGCAGCGAGCATCCAGGCGACGAAGCGGATGCGCCACACGTCGTAGCCCACCGCCCCCATGCGGCGCGGCTGGTCCCGCGTGCCGCGCAGGGCGACGCCGAGCGGACTATCGAAGAAGCGGCCGAGCTGGATCAGCGCCAGCGCGAGGACCGCGAGGCAGAGCCACAGGAAATATTCCGGCTTTTCCAGCGGCAGCCACGCGACGCCGGGGCGCGGGACGCCGGAGAGGCCGTTGTCGCCGCCGGTCACCGAGGTCCAGCGATAGGCGGCGCCCCAGACGATCTGGCA
>JAYSCE010000262.1:0-850 GCA_041915035.1 Xanthobacter sp. | reverse complement strand
AGGGCCATGGTGATCATCACGAAGCCGAGGCCGGTGGTGCGCAGGGCGACGAGGGCGAACAGCGCGGACACCATCATCGTCCCGCCGAGGGCAAAGAGGGCGGCCGCCACCGGGTCGATCCCGCCCACAGTGGAGAGCCATGCCACGAGATAGGCGGTGAGGCCGGGAAACACCGCGAAGCCCAGCGAGTTCAGCCCCGCGTGGCCCACCAGCACGTTCAGCCCCAGTGCGCCGATGGCGGCGATGGCCACCTGGCTGGTCAGGTTCACATAGAAGGGGGAGGTGGAGAAAAGCGGCACCATGGCCATGGCCGCCAGCGCGACCGCGAAGGGGAGGACGCGCGCGCTCATCCGAGCCTCCGGCCGAACAGGCCCTGCGGCGCCACGGAGAGCACCGCGATCATGGGTAGGAACAGGATCACATAGGCAAGGTCGGGCACGAGCACCTGTCCGAACGTGTAGATGAAGCCGATGGCGTAGGCGCCGACGAATGCCCCGACGAGGCTCCCGGCGCCGCCGAGGATCACGACGAGGAGCGCCAGCGGCAGCATGTCCTGGTCGAGGCTGGGATAGACCGAGAGGATGGGGCCGCCGATGACCCCGCCGAGGCCGGCGAGCGCCGTGCCGAGGCAGAAGACGGCGGTGAAGAGCGTGGAAGCCGAGACGCCGATGGCGCGGGCCATGCCCACGTCGTCCACCGCCGCGCGGATCATGGCGCCGGCGCGGGTGCGCTCCACCAGAAGCCAGAGCCCCAGCGCCACCGCCGCAGACGCGCCGATGACGAACAGCCGGTAGCGCGGGAACACCGCATCCCCGACCCGCACCGCGCCGGAGAGTTCCGGCGGCGGCGG
>JAYSCE010000261.1:0-6225 GCA_041915035.1 Xanthobacter sp. | reverse complement strand
GGGCGGGCCACCGCCTGCGCTTCGAGGGCACGGACGGGCCATTCGAGATCACCGCCGGCCTGGTGGTGGATGCCAGCGGCGTGCGCGCGGCGGCGCTGCGCAGCCTCAAGGTGGCGCGCAACTCCGTGGACGCCATCGCCTTCTACTGGAGCCTCCTCGCCCTCGCGGAGCCGGAGGCGATGCCCGCCCGCACCTTCCTTGAGGCCGTCCCCGAGGGCTGGTGGTACGCAAGCCGCATTCCCGACGGGCAGGTGGTGGTGGGCCTCGCCACCGATGTGGGCGCGCGCTTCCCCGACGGCGCCGCCTTCCGCGCCGCGCTGGACGAGACGCGCCTCGTCGGTCCGGAGATATCGCGCGGCCGACCGCAGGATGGGGCCGCCCCGCCGCGTATCGCCATCGCTCCCACCGCCATATTGAGCGCCGTCGCCGGCCCCGGCTGGCTCGCCGTGGGCGATGCCGCCGCCGGAGTCGATCCTTTGCTCTCGCAGGGCCTGACCCGCGCGCTCGATGACGGTCTCGCCGCCGCCGACGCCATCGCCGGGGCGCAGGCGGCGGACACCGGCGCGTTCAGAGCCTATCAGGACCGCGTGTTGGCTCGCTTCAGCGAGACGCGCTGGCCCGACGCGCCCTTCTGGCGCCGCCGGCAGACCCAGGCGGCCGCCTAGGTCTCGGCGCCCTCCCCCGGCCCGGGAATGAGCACCCGCAAGGCGTTGAGGATGACCACCACGTCGATGGCCTCCTGCAGGAGCGCCCCCTGCACGGGCTGGAGATAGCCCAAGGCCGCCGCGACCATTCCCGCCAGCGACAGGCCGATGCCCCAGCGCACGCTCTGCCGCGCGATGGCCAGCGAGCGGCGGGCGATGGCCATGGCCTCGGCAAGGCGGTCGAGCCGGTCCACCAGCAGCACCGCATCGGCCACCTCGGCGGAGGCTGCCGCGCCCCGCGCGCCGAGCGCGACGCCGATGTCCGCGGCGGCGAGGGCCGGCGCGTCGTTCACGCCGTCGCCCACCATCATCACCGCGCCGCCATTGGCGGTCTCGCGGGACAGGGCAATGTGCGCAATCTTGCCTTCCGGCTTGAGTTCGCCGGTCCAGGCGTCGAGGCCGAGGTCGCGGCCCACCGCATCCACCGCCTCGGCCCGGTCGCCGGAGGCCAGCGCCACGTGCAGCACGCCACTGCGGCGCAGCGCGGCGATCGTGTCTGCGGCGTCGTCCCGCACCGGATCGGCAAACAGCAGCAGCCCGGCCGGGCGGCCATCCACGGCCACCGCCACCACCGCGCTCGCGGGGGGAAGCTGCGCGCGCAGCTCGCTCCAGTCGCCGACGGCGCGGGCCGCGACATAGGCGGTGCCGCCCACCGCGACTGTGCGGCCCTCCACCCATCCTTCCAGCCCTGCGCCACCGTCTTCCCGCACTGCGCGAGGTGGCGAGAGGGCGAGGCCCCGCTCCTGCGCGGCGTGAACCAGCGCCCGCGCCACCACATGGCTCGACGCCTGATCGACGGAGGCGGCGAGGCGCAGCACCTCCTCGGGCTCGAAGTCCGGCGCGGTGCGCACCTCCTCCAGCTCGGCGCGGCCGTGGGTGAGGGTGCCGGTCTTGTCCACCACCAGCGCGCGGACGCGGGCAAGCTTTTCCAGCGCGCCGCCGCTCTTCACCAGCACGCCACGCTTGGCCGCCCGCGACAGGCCGGCCATGAGCGCCACCGGCACGGCGAGGATGAGCGGACAGGGCGTCGCCACCACCAGCACCGCCAGCGCCCGGCGCGGATCATGCGCGAGGATCGCAGCGCCAATGGCGAGGGCGAGTGAAACGAGAAGGAAGGCGAGCGCATAGCGGTCGGCGAGGCGCACCATGGGCGCCCGGCTCGATGCCGCCTCCTCCACGAGGCGAACGATGCCCGCATAGGTGCTGTCCGCCGCCGACCGCAGGATGGCGAGATCGAAGGCATCACCCGCATTCACCGCGCCGGAGGGTGCCTCCTCGCCATCCTCAAGCCGAGACGGCCGCGTCTCGCCGGTCAGGGAGGACAGGTCCAGCACCGCCGGGCCGCCGATCACCGCGCCATCCGCAGGCACGGTGTCGCCGGAGCGCACCAGCACGCGGTCGCCGGCCACGAGGTCCACAGCCGGCACCACCACCAGCCCGCCGTCGCGATGCAGCACCGCGTCACGCGGAGCGCGGGCGACGAGCGCCGTCATCGCCCGCCGCGCGCGGCCTTCCGCGAACCTCTCGAGCTGCTGGCCGCCCGCATACATGAGCGCGACCACGTTGCCGGCCAGCGGCTCGCCGAAGGCCAAGGCCGTCGCCATGGAGAGCGCGGCCAGAACGTCGAGCCCGAACCGGCCCGCGCGCAGGGAGCGGGCGATATCGACAAGCAGCACCGCAAGCACCGGCACCGTGCCGACCGCGAAGGCGGTCGAGGCGGCGGTCTTCATTCCCTCGAGCTGCAGCAGGAGCCCCACGGCCAATGGCACCACGGCGGCGGCGAGCAGGAGGGTGCGGCTGCGCCCGGCGGCAGCCTCGCTCTGGATATGGCCCGGCTCCGGCATCTCTCCCCCGTGCGGCGATTTGGTCGCACTGACGTCGCTGTTGTCGCGCGCAGATCAGATTGTTAGAAGAGTTCTAAACAGGAGTCACCCGGCATGTTGTCGTTCCTCTCCGGCCGCCGCCGGTTCGCAGACCTTTCGGAGCGGGAAATCCTCGCCCTCGCCATTTCCTCCGAGGAGGACGACGCGCGCATCTACATGGAATATGCGGACGCGCTGCGCGGTGAGTATCCCGACACAGCCAAGGTGTTCGAGAGCATGGCAGCGCAGGAGCGCGGCCACCAGACGAGCCTCACCCGTGAATACGAGCGGCGCTACGGCGGCACCGTGCCGCTGATCCGCCGCGAGAGCATCGCCGGCTATTACAGCCGCCGGCCGGTATGGGCCGTGGTCAATCTCGGCATCGACCGCATCCGCTCCGAGGTGGGGCGGATGGAGGACGAGGCCGCCACCTTCTATCTGAAGGCGCAGAAGAAGACGTCCGATCCCGACACCCGCAAGCTGCTGGAAAGCCTCTACCAGACCGAGCTGCAGCACGAGGAGATCGCCGGCAACCTCGCCGACCGCTATCTGCCCGCCGACAAGAAGAAGGAAGAGGACGAGAAGGCGCGCCGGCAGTTCCTGCTCACCTTCGTCCAGCCGGGCCTCGCGGGCCTGATGGACGGCTCGGTCTCCACCCTCGCCCCCATCTTCGCCACCGCCTTCGCCACGCAGGATTCCCACACCACCCTGCTCGTCGGCCTCGCCGCGGCGGTGGGCGCGGGCATCTCCATGGGCTTCACCGAGGCCCTGCATGACGACGGCGTCATCTCCGGCCGCGGCTCGCCGGTGAAGCGCGGCCTTGCCTCCGGCATCATGACGGCGGTGGGCGGCCTCGGTCATGCCCTGCCCTACATCATCCCGGAATTCTGGACCGCGACGGCCATCGCCATCATCGTCGTGTTCGTGGAACTGTGGGCCATCGCCTTCATCCAGAACCGCTACATGGAGACGCCGTTCTGGCGTTCCGTGTTCCAGGTGGTGCTGGGCGGTGCGCTGGTGCTGGCGGCCGGCATCTTCATCGGCGGCAGCTGAGGGGTTTCACGTTGCGGGAGATCATGTCTCCCGCTGAGAAGCCATGAGAGCCTACCTGCGATATCGCGAGGCCCCTCATGCGCGCCATGGTCCTGAAAGAGGTCGGCGGTCCCCTTGTCGCGGAGGAGCGGCCCGATCCCGTGCCGGGGCCGGGCGAAGTAGTCATCAAGGTTGGCGCCTGCGGCGTCTGCCGCACCGATCTGCATGTGGTGGATGGCGAGCTGCCGCAGACGATCCTGCCCATCATCCCCGGCCATGAAATCGTCGGGCGCATCGCGGCGCTGGGGGCGGGCGTGTCGCATCTCACGATCGGCGAACGGGTGGGCGTCGGCTGGCTCGGCCGGGCCTGCGGCTGCTGCGCCTATTGCGAAGAGGGCGCGGAAAATCTGTGCGACACGCCGGTCTTCACCGGCTGCACCCGCGACGGCGGCTTCGCCAGCCATACGGTCGCTGATGCGCGCTTCGTCTATCCCCTTGGTGAGGCGGGCGAGGACATCGCGCAGGCCCCTTTGCTCTGTGCCGGGCTCATCGGCTGGCGCACGCTGAAGATGGCGGGCGAGGGCAAGCGCATCGGCCTCTACGGCTTCGGCGCCGCCGCTCACATCATCGCCCAAGTGGCGCGCTGGCAGGGGCGGGAGATCTATGCCTTCACCCGGCCCGGCGACACGCGGGCACAGGACTTCGCCCGCACGCTCGGTGCCGTCTATGCCGGCGGCTCGCATGCCCCGGCGCCGGAGCCGCTGGACGCCGCACTCATCTTCGCCCCGGCGGGCGAACTGGTGCCGCAGGCGTTGAAAGCCGTGCGCAAGGGCGGGCGCGTGGTGTGCGGCGGCATCCACATGAGCGACATCCCCGCCTTTCCCTATCGCTGGCTGTGGGAGGAGCGGAAAATCCTCTCCGTCGCCAACCTCACCCGCGCTGACGCCCACGAATTCCTCGCGCTGGCGCCCAAGGCTGGCGTCACCACCCACGTCACGCCCTATCCCCTCGCCGACGCCAACCGCGCGCTGGACGATTTGCGCGACGGGCGGCTGGAAGGAGCGGCGGTGCTGGTGCCGTGACCAAGCATTTTCAAGCGAAGCGAATTTCGGTTCGCGTGAAGAAAATACGTCTCGCGAAATTCCCTCAGCGCTGCATCACATAGGTTCCCGGCGCCGGGCAGAGCACCGGATAGCCGGGGGCACCCAGAGGCGGCAGCGCGTGGCCGGGGGCCGAGCGGGCGGTGAGCCACGCCTCCCAAGCCGGCCACCACGAGCCCTCCTGCGTCGGCGTCGCCTCCACCCACTGGTCGGGGCCGAGATGGTGGTCGCCGTGGCGGGTCTCGTGCAGGCGGAAATGCCGGTGCTTGTGGCCCGGCTCACTGACGATGCCGGCATTGTGCCCGCCGGAGGTCAGCACGAAGGTCACGTCCGTATCGGTCAATTGATGGATCTTGTAGACCGAGCGCCACGGCGCCACGTGGTCGCGTTCCGTGCCCACCACGAACAGGGGCACGCCGATGTCCTGCAGGGAAACCGGGCGGCCGTCCACCTTGTAGCGGCCGGCGGCGAGGTCATTATCGAGGAAGAGCTGGCGCAGATACTGGGAATGCATCCGGTAGGGCATGCGCGTGGCGTCGGCGTTCCAGGCCATCAGGTCGCTCATGGGCGCGCGCTCGCCCATCAGATATTCGTGGACGAGGCGCGACCAGACAAGATCGTTGGACCGCAGCATCTCGAAGGCCCCGGCCATCTGCCCGGAAGAGAGGACGCCCTGATCCCACATCATGCTTTCGAGCGTGTAGAGCTCGCCGGGATCGACGAACAACTGCAGCTCGCCGGCCTCAGAGAAGTCGGTCTGCGCAGCGAAGAGCGTCACCGAGGCGAGCCGGTCGTCGTCGGCGCGGGCCATGGCGGCGGCGGTGATGGAAAGCAGCGTGCCGCCGAGGCAATAACCCACGCCGTGGACCTTCTCCCCCGGCACCACCGCATTGATGGCATCGAGTGCCGCCATCACGCCCTCGCGGCGGTAGTCGTCGAAGCCGAGGTCGCGGTCCTCCGCCGTCACGTTGCGCCAGGAGAGGCAGAATACCGTGTGGCCCTTTGATACCAGATAGCGGATCAGCGAATTCTCGGGCGAAAGGTCGAGGATGTAATACTTCATGATCCACGCGGGCACGATCAGCACCGGCTCGGCGGCGACCGTCGCGGTGGTCGCGCGATATTGGATCAGCTCTACGAGGTGGTTGCGGAAGATCACCTCGCCCGGTGTCACCGCCACGTTGCGGCCGGCCTCGAACGCCTCTGCCCCCACCGGCGGCTGGCCGGAGGCCTTGCGCGCCGCATCCTCCATGAAATTCCGCGCGCCCTGCACGAAATTGAGCCCGCCCGTCTCTCGCGCTCGCCGCAGCACTTCGGGATTGGTGAAGGGCGAGTTGGAAGGGGAGAAGACATCCAGCATCTGGCGGGCGGCGAAGGCCACCACCGCCTCGTTGTGGGGCGCAACGCCGGGCACGCCGTGGGTGGCGTTGTGCCACCATTGCTGGTTCAGGAGGAAGGCCTGGTACCAGAAGCGGAACGGCCAGTCCTGCCACGCCGGTGCGCTGAAGCGGTCATCCCCGGGCAGCG
>JAYSCE010000260.1:0-6232 GCA_041915035.1 Xanthobacter sp. | reverse complement strand
GGCTCGCCATTGGTCTTCACCGCATAGGCCGTCTTGCCGGGGAAGGCCTTGACGAAGGCCGCGGCGTCCCCCGCCAACACCTCCGGCCGGAAGCAGTAGACCGGCTGATCGGGCCGCATCTCCAGCGCCGCCTCCCGCCCGGTGGCGAAGCGCGGCAGGCGGGAGGGCTCGGGGTTGCTCCGGCCGGCGGCCACGAGATGGGGCGTCGTTTGCGGCATGGGGCTCCTCCCGCGCGAGTCGGATTGCGTGAGCTTGCCCATCTTTTCCGGCGAGAGCACGACACCCCCCACCGAACCGATCGTTCATTTTCTCTTAAGGTGTTGCCGCCGCGTCCTTGACCGCGGCAAAAGCCGGTCGCATCGTCCCGCCGAGGTACGCCCGGAGGGGCGGAAGTCCGAAGTGGAGACGACCATGGGTGAGCGGGCGCTGGGCGCGAAGGCCGTTGGCGAACAGGCTGGCGGCAAGATGAAGCGCGTGCGCGCAGCCGTGGGAGCCTCGATCGGCCGGATCGCCGCCGCGGCGGCCGTGGCTGCGCTGGCTTTCGCACCGGCCTCCGTCGCCCCGGCCAAGGCGGCGAACCTGCTGGAGCTGAACTTCTGGCTCTCCGGCCCGAACTATTCCGGCGTCGTCCCCGCCTGCGACAGCCAGGAGGCGCTCGACCTCATCGCCACCCGCTTCGCCGAGACCGAGCGGCGCTTCTGGGCCTCCACGCTCTCCATCACCGACTTCGAGAAGGTGCACGAGATCGCCTTCCGGCCGTGGGGGCAGGAATACCAGCCGCGCCGCTTCTGCCGCGGCACGGTCTTCACCAACGATCTCAAGAAGCGCACCATCTATTATTCCATCATCGAGGACGGCGGCTGGACCGGCGCCACCTGGGGCGTAGACTGGTGCGTGGTCGGGCTCGACCGCAACTACGCCTACGCCCCGTCCTGCAAGATGGCGGGTCCGTGACGCGGGCGTTGACGCGAACCCTCGCAGCTTTTGCGGGCCGGCTCGCCGCCGGCCTCGCGCTGCTGTTGGCGGCCGCGGCGTTCGGCCCGGCGCGGGCCGAGGGCCAGCCCGGCGCGTTCGATTTCTACGTCCTCTCTTTGTCCTGGTCGCCCACCTATTGCGAGGACCAGGGCAAGCGCGCGGACAACGAGCCGCAATGCTCGCTCACCCGCCCCTACGCCTTCGTGGTGCACGGCCTGTGGCCGCAATACGAACGCGGCTTCCCGCAATATTGCCAGAACCCGCCGCCTTACGTGCCGGGTCCGCTGGTCAATTCCATGCTGGACGTGATGCCGAGCCGGCGTCTCGTCATCTATGAGTGGAAGAAGCACGGCACCTGCTCGGGCCTGACGCCGCAAGCCTATTTCGATCAGGTGCGCGCGGCGAAGGCCAAGGTCGTCATCCCCGCCGATTTCACCCGCCTCGACGACTACCGGATGGTGTCGCCGCAGGAGGTGGAGGACGCCTTCCGCGCCGCCAATCCCGGCCTCGACGCCGGTATGATCTCGGTGGACTGCGACCGGCGGCGCCTCAGGGAAGTGCGGGTGTGCCTCAGCCGCGACCTCGCTTTCCAGCCCTGCCCCGAAGTGGACCGCCGCACCTGCCGGCTCTCGCGCATGGTGATGCCTCCGGTGCGCGGCGGGCGCTGAGGCCCCCGCCGGCCGGTTTGCGAACCTGCCTTACGGCTGCTTGGTGAGGCGCGCGCACAACGCCAGCGCATCGTCGTCGTCCACCTCCAGATAGCAGAGGTCGAGTGCGCCGTCGGGCTGCAGCGTGCCGATATGGAGGCCATCGTCGCCCACCACATAGACGGTCTTCAGGTCCGGCGTGATGGTGCCGTGGATGGGCTCGGACTTGGTGCCGCCAGGCACCGGATAGATCACCTTGCCCTTGAAGGAGCGGCCGCGCTGCTCCTCGACGACGAAGCCGTATTCGGCGGTGACATAGCCCATTTCCATGCCCACCCCGTCGCTCGGCCCCTTCCAGGTGCCAATGAGGGAGGGGATCTGCTGGGCCGAAGCCGGCACGGCGGCGATCGTGGCGAAAAGGGACAGCGCGAAAACGAGAGGCTTCATGTTTCCCTCCTGCGGACGCGAGGGCCGCGCGCCGAGCCCTGCCGCTTGACGCGCCGGCGTCCATGCGTCACGCCGGGACGGTCGCACGGCGTCACGAGGGCCACAATACCGTTACGTCACAGCTGCCCGCGCCATCCACATTCCCTTCCGCGCACCGCCGAGCCGAGATGAACTATCGCCACGCCTTCCACGCCGGAAATCCCGCCGATGTCATGAAGCACGCCGCGCTGGCGCGCGTGCTCGCCTATCTCGGCAAGAAGGACGCGCCGTATCGCGTGCTCGACACCCATGCCGGCACCGGGCTCTACGACCTCGACGGCATCAACGCCCGCAAGACCGGCGAGGCGGACGCGGGCATCGAGGCGGTGCTGGCCGCGCAGGACGCCGGCACCCTCCCCGCCCCCGCCGCGGCGCTGCTCGCGCCCTATCTCGATTGCGTGCGCTCTCTGCGCGAAGGCGGCCGCAAGCTCTATCCCGGCTCGCCGGCTCTCGCCCTCGCCTTGTCGCGGCCGCAGGACAAGTTCCTGTTCTGCGAGCTGAACAAGGAGGAGCGGGCGAAGCTGGAGAAGCGCGTGGGCGAGGACCCGCGCGCCGAAGGCCGGGTGAAGATCCTCGCTCAGGACGGCTGGCAGGCGCTCGCCGCGCATCTCCCCCCGCGGGAGCGGCGCGGCGTGGTGCTGGTGGACCCGCCGTTCGAGGAGCCGGGCGAGTTCCAGCGCATGGTTGCGGGACTGGAGGCGGCGCACCGGCGGTTCGCCACCGGCATCTTCATGCTCTGGTATCCCATCAAGGACCTGCGCGCGGTGGACGCCTTCCGCCGCGACGTGGCTCACCTGGGGCTACCGAAGACTCTCCGGGTGGAATTGGACTTCGCGCAGGTGCGCGCGCTCGACACGCTTTCCGGCTCCGGCCTTATCATCGTCAATCCGCCCTTCACCTTAGCCGACGAGCTGAAAACGGTGCTCAACGCCCTCGCCCCGCTGCTGGCGCGGGACGGGGCCGGCCGCGTGCGTGTATCCTGGCTTACCGCCGGGGGTTGAGCCCGGCATGGGGGCAGGGCATGACGGGGATCGTCGCAGGGCACGGAGCACTCGGGGCAGAGGGGCGGCGGCTCCAGAGGAGGCCCGTGCGCGCGGCGGCCTTTGGCCTCGTGGCGAGCATTCTTCTCGCCGGCCCCGCCATGGCCGAGTCGACCTCGCAGGGGGCGCAGAAGCCGGAGCTCCAGACGACCCCCGCCGCGCCGCAATGGGCCCAGCCGTTCGCGCCGGCGGTGGGTAGCCGGTGGCGGGTGGAGGTGACCACCACCGCCAGCGACGACGGCGGCCCCGCACCGCAGAAGGGGCGTCTGACCCAGCGCTACGACCTCACCTATGCGGCGCGCGAAGGTGCGGGATACCGCGTCATATTGGTGCTGCGCGAAACCGCTCTCGAAGGCAACATCGGGTCCCTGCAACTCGCGGCGACGGCCCTCGCCCCGTTCCGGAACCTCACCGTGGATGGCGTCACCGACGCGACCGGCTTGCCGGTGCGCGTGTTGAATGAGGCGCAGGTGCGCGCCACCGTCTCCGGCTACGGCGAACGCATGATGGCTGACGTCGCCAACAAGCCGCAGATGGTGCCGCTGGTCCGGCTGGCGCTTGCCGTGATGCTGGAGCCGCGTGGTGTGGAAGCAGCCGCGGCCTGGCTCGATCCTCTTCCCATCCTCGCCTCGGCGCAGAACACCGTCCTCAAACCGGGGCAAGTGGATCGCCTCGCCGGTACGATGCCGAACCCATTGGGTGGCAGCGTCGCCACTCAAACGGTGATGCAGCTCGCGCCCGACGGTCGGCCCGACCGCTTCACCCTGATCTTCACCGACACGATCGACCCCGATGCCATAAAAGCCGCCACGCGGGACGTGGTGGGCCAGTTCGGCGCCCCCCCGGGACATACGGCCAACGCCAGTCCGAAAGAGACGGAACAGATGCTCGCCCGGATCGGGCTGGATATCCGGCAGACACAGCGGATCGACGTCGAGGGCGGCATGGCGCGCCGCGCGCTAACGGATCAGACCATCCGTGCGAGTATCCGCGGCCGGGCCGTGACGCGCACCAAAACCAGCCTTGTCACGGTGACGCCTGCACCCTGAGCCCGCGCGATTTGCTCTTTTCACAACGGGCTCAAACGATCTAGGGAAGGGCATTCTCACCCGGATGCCCCTTCCCATGCTGCTCCGCCATTCCCCCACCTCTCCCTTCGTGCGCAAGGTGCGCGTCGCCGCCGGCATTCTCGGCATCCCGCTCGAGCTGGAGCCTGCGGACACGCTCGACCCCAACGACACGCTGCGCCAGCAGAATCCGCTGGGAAAGATCCCGGCGCTGCTGACCGGGGACGGCGAGGTGCTGTTCGATTCCTCCGTGATCCTCGCCTATCTGGACCATCTGGGGGGGGATGGGCGCATCCTGCCCACGGACCCCGTGGCGCGCATCAATGTCCTGCGCCGGGAAGCCCTCGTGGACGGGATGATGGATGCAGGCATCCTGATCCTCTACGAGGCGCGCTTCCGGCCGCAGGAGAAGCACGAAGAGCGCTGGCTGGAACATCAGGCGGGCAAGCGCAATCGCGCGATCGACGCTCTGGAGGCGGAGGTGGAGCCCTATTCCGGCACCCCGAATGTGGGTGATATCGCCCTCGCCTGCGCGCTGGGCTGGTTCGACTTCCGCTTCGCCGGAGACTGGCGCGCCGACCATCCCAAGCTCGTCGCCTGGTTCGACGCCTTCAGTGCCGCGCATCCGCAGTTTGCGGAAACCGCTCCGGTGGCCTGACACGCCAAAGGCGCCGCCCTCGCGGGCGGCGCCTTCGACGCGGGACCAGAGCTTTCGTCACTCGACGATGTAGACCACCTTGCGGGTCTTCGGCTCGACGATGACGCGGCGGTCGTTGACGACCGTGTATTCATACTCGCTGTTCTGCGGGATGTCGTAGAGCGTCACGTTGGGCGGGAGCTGGCGGCCCACCACCACTTCCTGCTCCATGCGGACGGAAGGACGGCGCTCCTTCATCACGTAGGTGCGCACTTCCTGGGGCGGTTCGCCCGCCGCGCCGACGCCGGCGCCCACCACGCCGCCGACCACCGCACCAACAGGGCCGCCGACCACGGCGCCCACAGCCGCGCCGCCCACCGCGCCGGTGGCGGTGGAGGCCTGCGCGAACGCCGCGGCGGGAACAATCACGGGAGCCGCAAGGGCGGCGATCACGGTACTCATCAGCAACGTCTTTCGCATCTTACCTCTCCTGCTGCGTTAAGATCGCAGCAGAAACAGTCCTCGACGCAAAAACGTTCCCAAGAGCACGCAATAGCCTCTGAAGCGCCCCGCGGATTTCAGATGGCGCGGGGCAAAACCTTGACCATTGCCCCGCCTGCGCCATCCTAGACTTCGGCTTTGCCGTTCGCGCGTTCAGGCGGCCTTCGCTGGCACCCGCGGAACCGGAACCATCAGCCCGCGCTTGATGAGCTCCGCGTGGGTGAGGTCAAGCACCCGCCACGCAGTGGCGACGAGTTCGTCGGCCTCCTCATGGGACAGCGTGAAGGGCGGGGCGAGGATCATGCCGTCGCGCACCGCGCGCATCACCAGCCCCTCCTTGAAGGAGAAGTCACGGCAGATCAGGCCCACCGTGCCCTCCTCGGCCGCGAAGGCCGCGCGGGTCGCCTTCTGCGGCGTCAGCTCGATGGCGCCGATGAGGCCCACCATGCGCGCCTCGCCGACCAGCGGGTGCTCGGCAAGCTTCAGCCAGCGTTCCTGCAGGTAGGGGCCGATATCGGTCCGCACCCGGTCCACCAGCTTTTCCTCATGCATGATCTTCAGGTTGGCGAGCGCCGCGGCGCAGCCGCCGGGATGGCCGGAATAGGTGTAGCCGTGGTTGAAGTCGCCGCCGTGCTCGATGAAGCCTTCGGCGAAATGGTCGCCGACGATCACACCGCCCAGGGGGAAGTATCCGGAGGTCACGCCCTTGGCGAAGGTGATGAGGTCCGGCTTCACGCCCATGAATTCGGAGCCGAACCAGCGGCCGGTGCGCCCGAAGCCGCAGATCACCTCGTCGCAGATCAGCAGCACGTCGCGCTCGCGGCAGATCTTCTCCACCTCGGGCCAGTAATTGGCGGGCGGGATGATGACGCCGCCGGC
>JAYSCE010000259.1:0-6237 GCA_041915035.1 Xanthobacter sp. | reverse complement strand
GCGCCCAGATCGCCATGGTCCTGAACCTGGACAAGTGCATCGGCTGTCACACCTGCTCCGTGACCTGCAAGAACGTGTGGACGAGCCGCCAGGGCGTGGAATACGCCTGGTTCAACAATGTGGAGACCAAGCCCGGCGTCGGCTACCCGCGCGAGTGGGAGAACCAGACCAAGTGGAAGGGCGGCTGGCGCCGCAAGGCGAACGGCAAGATCGAGCCGCGCATCGGCGCGAAATGGCGGGTGCTCTCCAACATCTTCGCCAATCCCGACCTGCCGGAGATCGACGATTACTACGAGCCCTTCACCTTCGATTACGAGCATCTGCACAATGCGAAGGAATCAAAAGCCTTCCCCACCGCCCGCCCACGCTCCCTCGTCTCCGGCGAGCGGATGGAGAAGATCGAGTGGGGGCCGAACTGGGAAGAGATCCTGGGCGGTGAGTTCGCCAAGCGGCGGAAGGACGTGAACTTCGAAGGCGTCGAGGCCGAGATCTACGGCCAGTTCGAAAACACCTTCATGATGTACCTGCCGCGCCTGTGCGAGCACTGCCTGAACCCCACCTGCGCGGCCGCCTGCCCTTCCGGGGCCATCTACAAGCGGGAGGAGGACGGCATCGTCCTCATCGACCAGGACAAGTGCCGGGGCTGGCGCATGTGCGTCTCGGGCTGCCCCTACAAGAAGATCTATTACAACTGGTCTTCGGGAAAGTCGGAAAAGTGCATCTTCTGCTATCCGCGCATCGAGGCCGGCCAGCCCACCGTGTGCTCGGAAACCTGCGTCGGCCGTATCCGCTATCTCGGCGTGCTGCTCTATGACGCCGATCGCATCGAGGCGGCGGCGAGCGTGAAGGACGAGACGAAGCTCTACCAGGCCCAGCTCGACCTCTTCCTCGATCCCAAAGACCCCGCCGTCATCGCCCAGGCCCGCGCGGACGGCGTGCCGGAGGCGTGGATCGAAGCGGCGAAGGTCTCGCCCATCTGGAAGATGGCCATGGAGTGGAAGGTCGCCTTCCCGCTCCATCCCGAATACCGCACCCTGCCCATGGTGTGGTACGTGCCGCCGCTCTCGCCCATCCAGTCCGCAGCCACCGCCGGCAAGATGGGCATGGATGGCGAGATGCCGGACGTGCGCTCGCTCCGCATCCCCTTGCGCTATCTCGCCAATCTCCTCACCGCCGGCAACGAGGAGCCGGTCGCCCTGGCGCTGGAACGCATGCTCGCCATGCGCGCCTACATGCGGGCGAAGACGGTGGACGGGCGCATCGATGCGCGCGTCGCGACCAAGGTCGGCCTCACCGGCGCGGACATCGAGGACATGTACCAGACCATGGCCATCGCCAATTACGAGGACCGCTTCGTCATTCCCACCGCCCATCGCGAGGCGGGGGAAGACCCGTTCGATCTGCGCGGCTCCTGCGGCTTCTCCTTCGGCAACGGCTGCTCGGGCGGGGACAGCGATGTGAACCTGTTCGGCAGCCCCACCCACACGCCCGGCCGCCGCACCAAGACCCCGATGGAGGTGGAGTGATGGACGACAACCTCACCCTCAAGGCCCTCTCCCGCCTCCTCCTCTATCCCGAGGCGGCGCTGCAGGATGCGGCGCCCCACATCGCCGAAGCGCTCATCGAGGACGGCCGGCTCGATGCCGCCACCCGCCTCGCGCTGATGCCTTTGCTGCGCGCGCTCGCGGGCGCAGACCTCTACGACTTGCAGGAGGCCTATGTGAGCCTCTTCGACCGCACGCGACGCCTGTCCCTGCACCTGTTCGAGCATGTGCATGGCGAGAGCCGCGACCGCGGGCAGGCCATGGTGGACCTCGCGGAACTGTACGCGAAGGGCGGCCTCGCCATCACCGCCAACGAGCTGCCGGACTTCCTGCCCTTGTTTCTGGAGTTCGCCGCCACGCGCCCGCAGGCGGAGGCCGAGGCGCTGCTCGCCGACGTGGACCACATCCTCGCCACGCTGGAAGAACGCCTCGCCGAGCGCGGCTCGCTCTACGCCCCCGTGCTCACCGCCGTGCGCCGCCTCGCCGGCGCGCAGGCAGAAGCCGTGCCCGCCCCGGCTTCCGCACCGCACACCGAAGACCACGCCGCCCTCGACCTGAATGCGCTGGACAAGGAGTGGGAGGAAACCGCCGTCACCTTCGGCCCCGGCGATGCCGCGTCGTGCGGCGTCGATCGCTTCCGCACCCAGCTCCGCGCCGCCCAGCGCGATGTGCGCCACCCCGCAGCCTGAAGGAGGCAGCCATGTTGCAGGCCATCAATTCAGCCCTGTTCGGCTGGTATCCCTATTTGTGCCTCACGGTGTTCCTCGTCGCCAGCCTCATCCGCTTCGACCGCGAGCAATACACCTGGAAAACCGGCTCCTCGCAGCTGCTACGCAAGCGGCAATTGCGCTGGGGGTCGAACCTCTTCCATGTGGGCATCCTTATCATCTTCATCGGCCATGCGGGCGGGCTGCTCACCCCCATCTGGGTGTTCGATGCGCTGGGCATCTCGCACAGCTTCAAGCAGGGCCTTGCCATCACGGTTGGCGGCATCGCGGGGGTGATGTGCTTCATCGGCATCGCGCTTCTCGCCCATCGCCGGCTGTTCGATCCGCGCATCCGGGCGAACTCCAGCTTCGGCGACACCGCCATCCTGCTGCTGCTGTGGGTGCAGCTCACGCTCGGCCTCTCCACCATCTTCGTCTCGCTGCATCACATGGATGGGCACGAGATGGTGAAGTTCATGAACTGGGCGCAGGGCATCCTCACCCTCCAGCCGGCAGCGGCCGCCTATGTCGCGGACGTCAGCCCCATCTTCAAGGCGCACCTCGTGCTGGGCATGACGATCTTCCTCGTCTTCCCCTTCACCCGCCTCGTGCATGTGTGGAGCGCACCGGTCTGGTACCTCGGCCGACCCGGCTATCAGGTGGTGCGCTCGCGCCGGCCCGCACGCAAGCCCGTCGCCGCGCGCCCGCAGCCGGCGACGGCGGCCGTCCGCCCCGCCGCCCGTCCCCTCGGCAATCCGGCGGAGTGAGGCCCATGGTCGAGATCGTCAACCTCTCCACCCCCCGCCCCGCCGGCCGCCGGCCGCAGGAGATCCGCGTGGATGGCATCGCCATCTCCCGCGCCGACATCGCCCGCGAGGCGCAGAACCATGCGGCGGCCGATCCCGCCGCCGCATGGCAGGCCGCGGCCCACGCCCTCGTGGTGCGCCAGTTGCTCCTCGCCGAAGCCGACCGCCTCGGCATCGCCGCCGTGCCGGAAGAGGACGACGAGGATCGCCGCGAGACCGAGGAAGAGGCGGTCATCCGCGCCCTGCTTGAGGAAGAGGTGAAGGTGCCCACAGCCGACGAGGCGACCTGCCGGCGCTATTTCGCCCGCAACCCCGCCCTCTTCCGCACCGGCGACCTCCATGAGGTGGCACACATCCTCATCGCCGCCGATCCGGCCGACGCGGAAGCCCGGCAGGCGGCGCGGGAGAAGGCGGAAACCCTGCTCACCGGCCTTCTCGCCGGCTCCGTGACGTTCGAGACCGCCGCGCGGGAAACCTCCGCCTGCCCCTCCCGCGAAGTGGGCGGCAGCCTCGGCCAGATCGGCCGGGGCCAGACCGTGCCGGAATTCGAGGCGGCGCTGGCGGACATGGCGCCGGGCGCCATCCACCCCGTGCCGGTGGAGACGCGCTACGGCTTCCACATCGTCCGCCTCGCGCACCGCGTGGAAGGCCGCGACCTGCCGTTCGAGATGGTGCGGGAGGCCATCGCCGGCCATCTGGAGCTGTCCTCCTGGCACGCGGCCATGCGCCAGTATGTGAGCCTGCTCATCGGCCGCGCGGACATCCGGGGGATTTCCATGGAAGGGGCGCAATCGCCCCTCGTGCAATAGGGGGCCGCCATGCTGCTCGGAAGCCTGCTGCGCCGCCTGCGCGATGAACGCTTCGCGCAGGAAACCCTTCTCAGCCTCGGCGACCTCTCCCTCGTCGCCCGCGCTGATGCGGCCGGCGCGCCCCATGGCGAGAGCGCGGCGGACTATGCCGCCTCCGCCTGCGCCCGCTTCGGCGATTATGCGGGCGACGAGGACTGGCTGGCGCTGATGACCGCCCTGGAGCGCAGCACCGACCCTGCTGCGACCTGCCTTCGGACCATGACCGAATGGGCGTTGAAGGACGATGCGGCGGCGGCGGCACGGGAGGCCGAGGACGCCGCCCGTGACGGCGGCGGCTGTGGCTGCGGCGGGGGCGGCGGCTGCGGGGGCGGTGGGGGCCACGGTGGGGGGTACCATGGGCACGGCTGAGCGCCCCCGGCCTGACGGCATCCTCGACGAATTGTTCGACAACAATCTCGCCTGGGCGCGCGCCAAGACGGAAGCGGACCCCACCTTCTTCCGCCGCCTCGCGGAGCAGCAGGCGCCGCGCTTCCTGTGGGTCGGCTGCTCCGACAGCCGGGTGCCGGCCAACGACGTGGTGGGCCTCGATCCCGGCGAACTCTTCGTCCATCGCAACATCGCCAACGTCGTCCACTCCAGCGACATGAACATGCTGGCGGTGCTGGAATTCGCCGTGGAGGTGCTGGGCGTGCGCCATGTCATCGTCTGCGGCCATTATGGCTGCGGCGGCGTGCGGCGAGCGCTGGAGAATGCGGCCGGCGCGGGCGGCGGCGCGCTGGTGGACCATTGGCTCGCGCCCATCGTCGATCTCTATTGCCGCCACCGCCGGGAGATCGCGGCGGCGGGCGATATTGCCCGGCAGATCGACCACATGTGCGAACTCAACGTCGCCCTGCAGATGCGCCGCCTCGCCGCCACGCCGGTGATGAAGGCCGCCTGGGCGCGCGGCCATCAGGTCACGGTGCATGGCTGGATCTACGGCATCGGCGACGGCCTCCTGCGCGACCTCGGCGCCACCATCTCCTCGCCCGAGGATTTCGCCGCCTTGCCGGCCCTCGACGCCCTCATCGCCGCCCCGGCCGAGCCCATGACCGCCGCCCGCCGGCACGCCATCGCCGCCTTCCTGGAGATGGACGCGGAGGTGTTTCCCGCCCTCGGCACCTGTGGTGTCGGCGCCTGCACCTGCGGCGCTTTCCCCCCGCCATCCGCCCGCGTGGCGGAGGAGGCCTGACATGCCCACCCAGATCGCCCCCTGCCCCGTCCCGGCCTCTCCGTCCGCGTCACCTTGCTCGCTCATCGACCTGTTCGGCCGCCGCATCACCTATCTGCGCCTCTCGGTGACAGACCGCTGCGATCTGCGCTGCGTCTATTGCATGGCGGAGGACATGACCTTCCTGCCGCGCAACGCGGTGCTCTCCATCGAGGAGCTGGACCGCCTCGCCACCGCCTTCATCCGCCAGGGTGTCACCAAGCTGCGCCTGACCGGCGGCGAGCCGCTGGTGAGGCGGGGCATTATGGACCTCGTCGCCTCCCTCTCCCGCCACCTCGCATCGGGCGCGCTGAAGGAGCTGACGCTGACCACCAACGGCACCCAGCTCGCCCGCCACGCGGACGACCTCGCGGGGCTCGGGGTGCGGCGGGTGAATGTGTCTCTCGACACACTGGACCCCGATACCTTTCGCCAGATCACGCGACGGGGATCGCTGCCGATAGTGATGGATGGAATCCGCGCCGCACTGAATGCCGGACTGACTGTGAAACTGAACGTCGTGGCACTCGCCGATTCCACACCCGGCAACGTGGTGAAACTCATCGAATTCGCGCACCGGCATGGCATGGACATCACCTTGATAGAGACGATGCCGTTGGGTGACGTGGGGGTGGACCGGGTTGATCAATATCTGCCGCTCGACCAGCTCAGAGCCTTGATTGAACAGCACTTTTCGCTCACCGATACATCGGAGCGCACCGGCGGTCCGGCACGCTATGCCCGGGTGGCCGAGACCGGGGGGCGCATCGGCTTCATCACCCCCATGTCCCACTCGTTTTGCGAGAGCTGTAACCGTATCCGGGTAAGCGCGACGGGCGTGCTCTATACCTGCCTCGGCCAGGAAAATGCTGTCGATCTAAAGACTTGCCTGCGCACCGGGGGCGAAGCGGCGCTGACAGAGGCCATCGCCGAGGCCATCCGCGCCAAGCCCCGCGGGCATGATTTCGTCATCACCCGGGGCGGCGCCCCAACCCTGTCCCGGCACATGTCGGCGCTCGGCGGCTGAACCGGAAATCCGTTTTATGTCAGGATTATAGCCATGCGCACCGCCGCAACCTTCCGCGCCGTCACCGGCGCCGCCCTGCTGAGCCGGGGCTTCCG
>JAYSCE010000258.1:5607-6241 GCA_041915035.1 Xanthobacter sp. | reverse complement strand
CCCAGCCCTGGACGATCCGCCAGTATGCGGGCTTCTCCACGGCCGAGGATTCCAACGCCTTCTACCGGCGCAACCTCGCCGCCGGGCAGAAGGGTCTGTCGGTGGCCTTCGACCTCGCCACCCATCGCGGTTATGACTCGGACCACCCCCGCGTCGCCGGCGACGTGGGCATGGCGGGCGTCGCCATCGATAGCATCTACGACATGCGCACCCTGTTCTCCGGCATCCCGCTGGACCAGATGAGCGTGTCAATGACCATGAACGGCGCGGTGCTGCCGATCCTGGCGCTGTATGTGGTGGCGGCGGAAGAACAGGGGGTGGCGGCCTCCAAGCTTTCGGGCACCATCCAGAACGACATTCTCAAAGAATTCATGGTGCGGAATACCTATATCTATCCGCCCGCCCCCTCCATGCGCATCATCTCCGACATCTTCGCCTTCACCTCGAAGGAGATGCCGCGCTTCAACTCCATCTCCATCTCCGGCTACCACATGCAGGAAGCCGGTGCGACGCAGGATCTGGAGCTGGCCTACACGCTGGCGGACGGCGTGGAATATGGCCGCGCCGGTGCGGCGGCGGGCCTGCCCATCGACGTGTTCGCGCCGCGCCTCTCCTTCTTCTGGGCCATCGGCAT
>JAYSCE010000258.1:0-5589 GCA_041915035.1 Xanthobacter sp. | reverse complement strand
ACTTCTACATGGAGGTGGCGAAGCTCCGCGCCGCCCGCCTCCTGTGGACGCGCCTGATGACCGACCTCGGGGCCAAGAACCCCAAGTCCCTCCCCCTGCGCACCCATTCCCAGACCTCCGGCTGGTCGCTGACCGCGCAGGACGTGTTCAACAACGTCATGCGCACGGCCATCGAAGCCATGGCGGCGACCCAGGGCCAGACCCAGTCGCTGCACACCAACGCCCTCGACGAGGCGCTGGCCCTGCCCACGGACTTCTCGGCCCGCATCGCCCGCAATACGCAGATCCTGCTCCAGCAGGAGAGCGGCACCACCCGGCAGATCGACCTGTGGGGCGGCTCCTATTTCGTGGAGAAGCTCACCGCCGACCTCGCCGCCAAGGCGTGGGCGCACATTCAGGAAGTGGAGGCGCTGGGCGGCATGGCCAAGGCCATCGAGGCCGGCATCCCGAAGCTGCGCATCGAGGAGGCGGCCGCCACCACCCAGGCCCGCATCGACGGCGGCGCGCAGACCGTGGTGGGCGTCAACAAGTTCAAGCCGCAGAAGGACCGGCTCATCGACGTTCTCAAGGTGGAGAACGCCGCGGTGCGCGCCGCGCAGATCGACAAGCTCAACCGCCTGCGCGCGGAGCGGAACCCGGCCGAGGTGGCCTCCAAGCTGGAAGCCCTCACCAACGGCGCCGCCGGCAACGGCAACCTCCTCGCGCTGGCCATCGAGGCGGCGCGGGCCAAGGCCACCGTGGGCGAGATTTCCGACGCGCTGGAAAAGGTGTTCGGCCGCCACCGCGCCGAAATCCGCGCCATCTCCGGCGTCTACAAGCGCGAGGCTTCCGCCATGACGGACAAGGTGGGCAAGGTGCAGAAGCTGGTCGAAGCCTTCGAGCATGCCGAAGGCCGCCGCCCGCGCATCCTCGTCGCCAAGGTGGGCCAGGACGGCCACGACCGCGGCCAGAAGGTCATCGCCTCCGCCTTCGCCGACCTCGGCTTCGACGTGGACATCGGCCCCCTCTTCGCCACCCCCGAGGAAGCCGCCCGGCAGGCGGTGGAGAACGACGTGCACGTGGTGGGCATCTCCTCGCTGGCCGCCGGCCATCTCACCCTCGTGCCGGCGCTGAAGGCCGCGCTGGAGGCGGAAGGGCGCGGCGACATCATGGTGGTGGTGGGCGGCGTCGTACCCCCGCAGGACTATGAGGCCCTGAAGGCCTTCGGCGCCGAAGCCATCTTCCCGCCCGGCACCGTCATCGCCGACGCGGCGAAGGAGCTGCTGCACACGCTCTCCCACCGGCTCGGGCACAATCTCGAAGCGGCGGAGTGACCGCAGGCGCAAGCGGAGCGCCCACGATGGCGCCCGGCTCCACCCTTCGCCTTCTGGAGCCGGCGCCCGGCGTGCTCGCCTTCTATGACGGGCGCATTTCTGGTGCGCGGCTGCATGGGCCGCAAGAGAACTGGCTGGATGATGGCGCCTTCGCCCTCGGCATCGCCTCCTATGCGGTGATCGATGGCGACGACGCCCTCGTCTACGACACCCACATAACGCTCGCCCACGCCCACATCGTCCGTCGCACGCTGGAAGAGCGGGGCGCGCGGCGCATCCGCGTGGTGCTGAGCCACTGGCACGACGACCATGTGGCCGGCAACGCAGCCTTCGCCGATTGCGAGATCATCGCCAATCGGGAGACGGACACCTTGCTGCGGGAAAACCGCGGCCGGCTGGAGGCGGCCGACCCGCCAATCAACCCGCTCATCCTGCCCAACCGGCTGTTCGAGGACCGGCTCTCGCTGAGCGTGGGCGCCCTGCCCGTCGAACTCATCCAGCTGGACATCCACAGCCGCGACGGCACCGTCCTCCTGCTGCCCGGCGGCGTCCTTCTGGCCGGCGACACGCTGGAAGACCCCATCACCTATGTGGACGAACCCGACCGCCTCGCCGCCCATCTCGTCGGGCTGGACTGCCTCGCGGCGCTGGGCGCGACGCGCATCCTGCCCTGCCACGGCGACCCCGCCGTGATCGCCGCCGGCGGCTACGGGCCGGCGCTCATCGATGCGACGCGGCTCTATGTGGAGAAGTTGCTGCGCCTGAAGGCCGAGCCGGCGCTGGCGGGGCTGGACCTGCGCACGTTCGCGGCAGAGGCGTTCGCTACCGGGGCGATTTCGTACTTCGAGCCCTATGAGGCCGTGCATCGGAGGAATGTGGAGGCGGTGCTCGGGGTTTAGCCCCCTCACCCCGCCTTCGACAGCTCCCGCCCGGCCTTCGCCTTGCCTACGAGCCCCTCCACCTTCGCCACGATGGCGTTGGCGTCGAGGCCGGCTTCGGCGAGCTGGCGGGCCTGGGTGTCGTGGTCAATGTAGATGTCCGGCAACACCATGGAGCGCACCTTGACGGTGCCGCGATCCAGCACGCCCTCGTCGGTGAGGAATTGCAGCACCTGGCTGCCGAAGCCGCCGATGGAGCCCTCCTCCACCGTCACCAGCGCGGCATGGCCGGACGCCAGCTTCAGCGCGAGGTCGCGGTCGATGGGTTTGGCGAAGCGGGCATCGGCGACTGTCACAGTGAAGCCCGCTGCCTCCAGGCGCTCGGCGGCGTCCAGCGCGGCGGCGAGGCGGGTTCCGAGGGACAGGATGGCGACATCGCCTTCCCCGCTCCCACGCACGAGGCGCCCCTTGCCGATGGGCAGCGCCTCGCCCTTGTCCGGCCGCTCCACGCCCACGCCTTCGCCGCGCGGGAAGCGCACGGCGGAAGGGCCGTCGTCATAGGCGACGGCGGTGGCGATCATGTGCATCAGCTCCGCCTCGTCGGCGGGCGACATCAGCACCATGCCGGGCAGGCAGCCGAGATAGGCGAGGTCGTAGGCGCCCGCATGGGTCGCCCCGTCCGCCCCCACGAGGCCGGCGCGGTCCACGATGAAGCGCACGGGCAGGCCCTGCAGCGCCACGTCGTGGATCACCTGGTCATAGGCCCGCTGGAGGAAGGTGGAATAGAGCGCGCAGAAGGGCTTGAAGCCTTCGGCCGCGAGGCCGCCCGCGAACGTCACCGCGTGCTGCTCGGCGATGCCCACGTCGAAGGTGCGGTCCGGATAGGCCTGCCCGAACAGGTCGATGCCCGTGCCAGAGGGCATGGCGGCGGTGATGGCGACGATCTTGGGATCGCGCCGCGCCTCGGAGATCAGGCTCTCGGCGAACACGCGGGTGTAGGATGGCGCGTTGGACTTGGCCTTCACCTGCGCGCCGGTCACCACGTCGAACTTCACGACGCCGTGGTACTTGTCCGCGCTCTGCTCGGCCGGGCCGTAGCCCTTGCCCTTCTGGGTGACCACATGGACGAGGATCGGCCCCGTCTTGGCGTCCCGCACGTTCTTCAGCACGGGGAGCAGGTGGTCGAGATTGTGCCCGTCGATGGGGCCCACATAATAGAAGCCCAGTTCCTCGAACAGCGTGCCGCCGGTCCAGAAGCCGCGCGCGAACTCCTCGGCCCGCTGGGCGCCGCGCTCCACGAACTTGGGCAGGTGCCCGGCGATCTGCTTGCCGATCTCGCGCAGGGAACGATAGGTCTGCCCCGAGATGAGCCGCGCCAGGTAGGCCGACATGGCCCCCGTGGGCGGTGCGATGGACATGTCGTTGTCGTTGAGGATGACGATGAGGCGCGAATCCATGGCGCCGGCATTGTTCATGGCCTCATAGGCCATGCCCGCCGACATGGCGCCGTCGCCGATCACCGCCACCACGTTGCGCTCCACCCCGCCGAGGTCACGCGCCACCGCCATGCCGAGGCCGGCGGAGATGGAGGTGGAGGAATGGCCCGCGCCGAAGGGGTCGTATTCGCTCTCCGCCCGGTTGGTGAAGCCGGAGAGGCCGCCGCCGGTGCGCAGCGTGCGGATGCGCTCGCGCCGCCCGGTGAGAATCTTGTGGGGATAGCACTGGTGGCCCACGTCCCAGATCAGCCGGTCGTGAGGGGTGTTGAAGACGTGGTGCAATGCCACCGTCAGCTCGACCACGCCAAGGCCCGCACCCAGATGCCCGCCAGTGACGGACACCGCATCGATGGTCTCGGCGCGCAGCTCGGCCGCCAGCTGGACGAGCTTTTCCTGAGGCAGGCGCCGCACATCGGCAGGGTCACGAATGGTGTCGAGCAACGGGGTCTTCAGCAAGGTCACGGACCACTCCGACCGGAACGAACCGGGAAAAGCGAGCCTTACACAGGGGCCCGCTGGTATGCAACGTACAAAGGCTGACGCAGCGGCGGCGGCCGGACGACCTTCGTCTACACCTGAAACCTATACGTGCGGCGGCACGTTTCGGCGCACTCCATCGAGGCAGCCGGCGAACTTTCCCGCCCGGATGGCGACCCGGTGCAGGTCGAACAGCGCCAGCGCCAGCGCGCAGCCGGCGCCGAGCCACAGGAGCCGCGACGCCCGCCCGCCGACGTGGCCGTACTTCTCCCGCACATAGAGTTCCGAGTGCATCTTGGCGCGGTTGATGCGGAAGGTCTGGCCGAAGGAGGGCGTGCTGGAACGCCCGCCCGCGTGGATCACCCGCGCGTCCGTCACCACCACGATGGGGATGCGGCGGGCCAGCGCGCGGAGCGAGAGGTCGTCGTCCTCATGGTAGAGGAATATGGATTCGTCGAAGCCGCCCAGATCGAGGAAGGTGGCGCGGGGCACCATGAAGGCGGCGCCATGGACGAAGCGGGTGCAATAGTCCCCCGCGATCTCCTCCGGCGCGAGGCGGGCGCTGCGCGGCACTTTCTCCAGAATGGAGCCTTCCTTGCGCATCAGCCGGCCGTTCTCGCCGACGATGGCCGGCATGAGGATGGCCAGCTCGCCATAAAGCCGCGCCGCCGCCAGAAGGCGGGGAAGGGTATCCGGCTCCAGCACGGCGTCGGGATTGAGGAAGAGAACGTAAGGCGTTGCCGCCCGCCGCGCGCCGGCATTGCAGGCGGTGCCGAAGCCGGCATTCACGGGCATGGCGAGCAGATCGGCGGGGCGGGCCAGCGTCGCGGCCCAGCCGGTGCCCTCGGGGCTCGCATTGTCCACCACCACCACCGGGCATTCAGGCGGCACACTGGCCACCGCGCGGCCGATGACGCCGGAGCTGTTGTAGGTGACGAAGACGACCGTCACATCAGCGGGACCGGGCCTCGGGCCGTCCTCATCGGGCGGGGCCTCCGCCGCGGTCGCAAAAGAGCGCGTCATGGCCGCTCTAGTGCGACGGAACGCCGGCAAACTCAAGGCCGAGGGCGGCGAGCCCCGCCAGCGCATGGTCTGGCGTCAGCCGCGTCATGCAGCCGTGGCCGTGAGGGCATTGGGCGATATCGTTCAGCAGGCACGGCGCGCAACTCGCATGGGCGCTCAGGACCGCAACCTGCGGGCCAGCCGGTGCCCAGCTCTCAATATCCGCAAGGCCGGAGAAGAGGCACAGCGTCGGTCGGCCCAGCGCCGCCGCCATGTGGGCCGGGGCGGAATCGAGCGCCACCACGGCCCGCGCCCCGTCCAGAAGGGCAGCGAGCCCGCCAAGATCCAGCTGGCCGGCGAGGTTCACCACGCGATCCGCCGGCAGGCCGGCGGCGATGGCGGCACACAGCGGCGCTTCCTCCG
>JAYSCE010000257.1:0-6252 GCA_041915035.1 Xanthobacter sp. | reverse complement strand
TCAGCCGCAACTCGAAGCCGGTCGACCTGGAGCTGGTGGTCGGGGTGGTGGTTGTGAAGGTGCGCGGCGCCGCCTTCTTCGAGGAATGCCGCTACGACGAGGCCGGCCAGTTCGTGAACGGCTCGCTCGCCGATTATCTCGTGCCCATGGCCTGCGAGATGCCGGATATCGTCATCGCCCACATGGAAACGCCAACCCGTGACACGGAACTCGGCGCCAAGGGCTGCGGGGAGGCGGGCACCGCCGCTTCGTCCGCGGCCGCATTGAACGCGGTGAATGACGCGCTCGCGCCGCTGGGGGCGGAGCTGACCCAGATTCCCATGACCCCCGCGCGCATCCTGAAAGCGCTCGGCGCCTACTGACGACCGCCCACAGCCAAAAAACAAGACACACCGGGAGGATTTCATGACCAAGCGGACCGACCATCCCCTCTCCAGCGTATCCCGCCGCACCGTGCTCGCCGGCCTCGGCGCCGCGGGCGTCGGCCTCATCGCGTCGCCGGCCATCGTGCGCGCGCAGGCGGAGACCATCCGCATCGGCTTTCCCACCCCGCTCACCGGCCCCTTCGGCGCCGAGGCGAAGGACCAGGTGAAGAGCGCGGAACTCGCCGTGAAGCTCGTGAACGACAAGGGCGGCATCGCCGGCCGCAAGGTCGAACTGCTGGTGCGCGACGACAAGCTGAACGCCGGCGAGGCCGCCACCCGCACCCTCGAGCTGATCGAGAAGGACAAGGTCCACGCGGTGGTCGGCGCGCTCTCCAGCGCCGTGCAACTCGCGGTGAACGAGGTGACGCGCGCCCGTGGCGTCATCTACGTCTCCATCAGCCAGTCCGACACCATCAACGAGGTGAAGGACTTCTCGAAATACACCTTCCACGAGGCGCTGAACCCGCACATGACCACGGCCGCCGTGGCGCGGGCGACCTTCAAGAAGGGCTCGAAGGTTGCGCTGCTCGGTGCCGACTACGCCTATGGCCACGAGATGATGCGTGGCTTCAAGCGCGCAGCGGGCGAGCTCGGCGCCGAAATCGTCGGCGAGATCCTGCACCCCTTCGGCGCGGCGGATTACTCCACCCTGATGCCGCGCATCCGCGCGCTCAAGCCGGACATCCTCGCCATCTGCAACTTCGGTCGCGATCAGGCCAACTCCATCAAGCAGGCCAACGATTTCGGCATGAAGAAGCAGATGCAGATCGTGGTGCCGGTGCTGCTGCACAACCAGCGCATCGCCGTGGCGCCCGATGTGTTCGAGGGTATCATCGGCGGCGCCAACTATTACTGGGCGCTGGAGAACACCATCCCCTCCGCCAAGGCTTTCAACGATGCCTACAAGGCGGCATACGGCTCGCTTCCCACGGACTACGGTGCCTACGGCTTCACCGGCGTCTCGGCCCTGCTGCTGGCCATGGCGAAGGCCGGCGGCACCGACACCGACAAGGTGATCGAAGCGCTTGAGGGCCTGAAGTATGACGTGGCCAAGGGCCCGCAATACTTCCGCAAGTGCGACCACCAGTCGGTGCAGTCGGTGCTCGTTCTGAAGTCCAAGTCGAAGGCTGAGATGAAGAGCGAGCAGGACCTGTTCGATATCGTGGAAAACGTTCCCGGCTCTGAGCAGATGCTGCGCTCCTGCGGCGAGCTGGGCTTCCCGACCTGAGGATCATCGCTTCTTCCGCCCTTTCGCGGGGGATGGGAGCGGAAGAGCCTTCTCCCTTGCGAGAGAAGGTGGATCGCGGCGGAGCCGCGAGCCGGATGAGGGGGGGGAGCGTCTGGAATTCCGACACTGCCCCCGTTCACCCGCGGCCCCTTATCCCACGAAGTCGCAATCAGCCGCGTTCGAGGGAATAGGGGAAACGCAAGACCGATGGCCCCGAACGCTCGCCCCGAGAGACGCCCCGATGGACCTTGAACTCATCCTCATGCAGCTGTTCTCCGGGCTCGCGCTCGGGGCGATCCTGGTGATGGTCGCCCTCGGGCTCACCATCGTGTTCGGAATGCTGGGCATCGTGAATTTCGCCCACGGCGCGCTGTTCATGGTGGGCGCCTATGCGGGGCTGTGGATCGCCGCGCAGACGGGCAGCTTCTGGTGGGCGCTCATCGTCGCGCCCATTGCCGTGGGCGTGCTCGGCATGCTCATCGAGCGCTTCCTGATCCGCCCGCTCTACGGCCGCACGCCCGACGATCCGCTGCTGCTGACGTTCGGCCTCGGCTATGTGCTGGTGGAGACCGTGCGCATCACCTTCGGTACGGACGGCATCCCCTTCTCGGCACCGGACGCGCTGCAGGGCGTGGTGGACCTCGGGGTCGGCTATTTCCCGATCTATCGCTTGTTCGTGGTGGGTGTGGTGGCGGTCATCCTCTTGTTGCTCTGGGGGGCGCTGGAGAAGACGCGCTTCGGCCTCATCGTACGGGCCGGCGCGCGCGATCCGCTCATCATGAAGGTGCTGGGCGTGGACGTGAGCCGCCTGTGGCTGCTGGTGTTCGGCCTCGGCGTCGGTCTCACCGCGCTCGGCGGCGTGCTGGCGGCGCCCATGCGCAACGTGAGTCCCGAAATGGGCACGCTGGTGCTGGCGGAAGCTTTCGTCGTCACTGTCATCGGCGGCATGGGCTCGCTGCTCGGGGCGGTGGTGGCGGGACTGCTGGTGGGCGTCGCGGTGAGCATGACCGCGCTGTTCGCTCCCGAAATGGCGACCATCGTCATGTTCGGCCTGATGGCCCTCATTCTCCTCGTCCGACCGCAGGGCCTGTTCGGCCGGCCGGCGGGCGCCTGACGGAACCGGCGCGTGAACGGAGACGACCCCATGACCTCGACCGATCTCGCCGCCGGGCAAAGCGTGGCGCCGCGTACGCTGCCGAAGGCCGGCGCCGCGCTGGACCGCTGGCGCGTGCCGCTCACCATCGCCGTGCTCGCGGTGCTACCCTTCGTGCTGCCCTCGCAGGCGCTGGCGGTGAACGTGCTGATCTACGGCCTGTTCACCGTGGGCTTCAATCTGCTGTTCGGCTACACGGGCCTGCTCTCCTTCGGCCACGCCGCCTTCTTCGGCACGGGGGCCTATCTCACGGGCATGGCCATCGCGCATCTCGGCTTCGGCTGGTTTCCGGCCATGCTCACGGGCATCGTCGGCGCGAGCCTGCTCTCGGCGGTGATCGGTGCGCTCTCCATCCGGACGCGCGGCATCTACTTCTGCATGGTTACCCTGGCCCTGGCGCAGCTCGTCTATTACGTCGCGCTCCAGGCCTCGGGCTGGACGGGCGGCGAGAACGGACTGCGCGGCTTCACCGTGGCGAAGGCCGACCTGATCGGCGGCTTCTCGGTGAACCTGCTGAACCCGCTCGCCAAATACTATTTCATCATGTTCTTCGCGGCGCTGGCGCTGTGGTTCGTCTCGCGGGTGCTGAACTCGCCCTTCGGCGCGGCTATCGAGGCGGTGCGCGAGAACGAGACCCGTGCGCGCGCCTGCGGCTTCGATGTGGAGCGCACCAAGCTCCTGTCCTTCGTCCTCTCAGGCGCCCTATGCGGACTCGCCGGTACGCTCTCGGCGCTGCACCTCTCCATCGTGCCGCTCGACGCGCTGAGCGTCCACACCTCGTCCATCGTGGTGATGATGACGATGCTGGGCGGCGCGGGCTCCTTCTTCGGGCCGTTCGTGGGCGCTCTGGTGTTCCTGCTGATCGAAGATGTCGCCTCGCTCTGGACGACGCACTGGCAGCTCATCGTCGGCATCGTCTTCATCCTGTTCGTGCTGTTCCTCCCCAAGGGCATCTGGGGCAGCCTGATCCAGATCGTGCGTCGCAGGAGGGCGTCATGAACGCGCTGATGGAAGTGACGGACGTGGGCCGCTCCTTCGGCGGCTTCGTCGCCCTCGCCGGCATCTCGGCGAGGTTCGAGCGAAACAAGGTGACGGCGGTGATCGGCCCCAATGGCGCCGGCAAGAGCACCTTCTTCAACGTGTTGTCCGGCGTGCTCCAACCCTCGACCGGTTCCATCCGCTTCAAGGGGCAGGAGCTGAAGGGGCTGAAGCAGCACCGCTTCGCCCATCTCGGCATCGCGCGCTCGTACCAGATCACCAATCTCTTCCCCGAACTGTCGGTGGAGGAGAATGTCCGGGTGGCCGCGCAGGCGCTCAAGACGCGCTATGACGTGTTCAGCCATCGCGACCGCTACCCCGAGCTGGTGCAGAAGGCCGATGCGGCCCTCGCCGAGGTGGGCCTCACCCATCGCCGCGCCCGCCGCGCCCGTGACCTCGCCCATGGCGAGCAGCGCGCGCTGGAGATCGCCATCGCGCTGGTGGCGAACCCCGAACTGCTGCTGCTGGACGAGCCGACCGCCGGCATGGGACCGGAAGAGACCAAGGAGATGGTAGCGCTCATCGAGCGCCTCGCGGCGGACCGCACCATTCTCCTCGTTGAGCACAAGATGAAGATGATCCTCGGCCTGTCGGACCGCATCCTTGTCTTGCATCACGGCCGGCTCATTGCCGATGGCACGCCGGCCGCGGTGCAGGCTGATCCGGAAGTCCGCCGCGTCTATCTGGGGCAGAACGATGGCTATGCTTGAGGTCGAGAAGCTCAACGCCTGGTACGGGCCGAGCCACGTTGTCCACGATCTGACGTTCAAGATCGAACAGGGCGAGATCGTCGCCCTCGTCGGCCGCAACGGCGCGGGCAAGACCTCGACGCTCCGTGCGATCATGGGGCTGATGCCGCGCGCAGAAGGCCGGGTGACCTTCGACGGCACCGACCTTCTGCCGCTCGGCGCCCACGCCCGGTTCCGCCTTGGCCTCGGCTACGTGCCCGAGGAACGGCGCATCGTTTCCGGGCTCAGCGTCCGGGAAAACCTGCAGCTCGGCCTCGTCGCGGCCGCCCGAACGGACGAGCGGGAAGCGATCGACGAGATCGCCAAGAGCTTCCCGCGCCTGAAGGAGCGGCTCGAGCAGCAAGGCACCACCATGTCCGGCGGCGAGCAGCAGATGCTCGCCATCGCCCGCGCCATCATCTCCAAGTCGAAGATGGTGCTGCTGGACGAGCCCTCCGAGGGCATCATGCCGGTGCTGGTGGAGGAGATGGGCGTGCTGTTCCGCCGTCTGCGTGACCAGGGCACCACGCTGCTTCTGGTGGAGCAGAATGTGGAATGGGCGCTCAATCTGGCGAGCCGCGCCATTATCATCGACCAGGGTGAGCTGGTGCATCAGTCGAGCGCGGCTGCACTGCTCGCCGACAAGGACATCCAGGATCGCTATTGTGGGGTCTGAGCGGCGTCGTCTCAGAGCGACACGCGCGAACGAGAACACGGGGAGGAGCATCCCATGGAACTGACCGGCGAATATCGCATCAGCGCCCCGCGCGAGACCGTGTGGAAGGCGATCCTTGATCCCGAAATGCTCAAGCGCTGCATTCCCGGCTGCAAGGAGCTGGAGCAGACCGGCGACAATGCCTATGCCGCCAAGGTGCAGGTGAAGGTGGGGCCGGTCTCCGCCACCTTCTCCGGCTCGGTGGAACTGACCGATATGGAGGCGCCCGCCGGCTGCCGCATCGTGGGACAGGGCAATGGCGGCATCGCCGGCTTCGCCAAGGGCGAGGCCAAGGTCTCGCTGGCCGAGGACGGCGCCGACACCATCCTGACCTATGTGGCGGACGCCCAGATCGGCGGCAAGCTCGCCTCCCTTGGCGGGCGTCTCGTGCAGGCGACCGCGAAGAAGCTCTCCGACCAATTCTTCACGAGCTTCGCCGAAGCGCTGAACGCACCGGTCGAGGTGCCTCCGGCGGCCGAAGCCTCCTGAGCGCGAGACCCGCGAGGCCGGCGCGCGCAGCCGGCCTCACGTCACCTTTGCCGCATAATCCTCCGGCTTGAAGCCGACGATGAGATCGCGCCCGTGCTCCAGCACTGGGCGCTTGATCATGGAGGGATGCGCCAGCATCAGCGCCAGCGCCTTGGGTTCGTCGATGTCCGCCTTGTCGGCATCCGGCAGCTTCCTGAAGGTGGTGCCTGCGCGGTTGAGCAGCTTCTCCCAGCCGACTTTCTTCGCCCAGCCCTGAAGCGTCTTCGCATCGATCCCCGCCGCCTTGTAGTCGTGGAAGGCATAGGCGATGCCCTGATCGTCGAGCCAGGCCCGCGCCTTCTTCATGGTGTCGCAGGCCTTGATGCCATAGATCGTCGTCGCCATCGCAATCTCCCGTCTGAAAGCGCCGAGCTTACCCGAGCCCGCGCCGTCTTGCCCGCCACCATCGCGTCGCAGGCCGTTGAATGGCGTCTGCT
>JAYSCE010000256.1:4957-6273 GCA_041915035.1 Xanthobacter sp. | reverse complement strand
GAGGCCCACCGCCGCCACCCGCCGCTCCGCCTCGGCCAGCGCCGAGGCCGCCTCGCTCTCGCCGAGCCGACGCGATTGCAGGCGCAGGAAGGAGGAGACCAGCTGCAGGCTGTTCTGCACGCGGTGGTTCACCTCGCGCATGAGGAAATCCTTGTGCTGCAGCAGCCGCTCGTTCTCCACCACGGTCAGCGACAATTGGCGGTTGAGGTCGCGCACCCGCCGGTTCTGGCGGGCCTGCAGCACCGCGTGGCCGAGCCGGCTGATGGTCTCCACCTCCGCCAGCGACCAGGCGCGCGACTTGCCGCGCACGGTCTCGCTCCACGCCTCGAACGAGGCGCGCGGATTGAGGTGGGCGGCGGGATTGGCCGGGTCGTCGCGGTGCGGATTGCCGGCCCAGTTGACCACCTCCACCTGTTCGGCGCGCAGCCACAGCAGCACCAGCGGCGCGTCGCCGGGGATGCTCACCGCCGCGAGCCCGCTGGCCAGCGCCGCGAACTCGGCGGCGGCGGGCATAAGGGCCGAGAGGGACGCGGTGCTGAAGGCGCGGGCCTGGGCCTTTCCTTCCGCCCACCGGGCAATGCGCCGAAGCGCCGCCTCATCCGGGCAGCGGCCGGAGGCGCGGATGCGGTCTGCCTCCACCACGGCGAAGCCGTCGGCGCCCAGCGCCCGGCGCAGATCGTCGCCGTGACGGGCGAGCACATCCTCCACCGGCGCGTCGGCGGACAGATAGTCGGCGAGGGCATCCTCGGCGCCGCGCAGCCGGATGCGGTCGCGATACTGCATCGCCTCCTCGCGGGTGCGGATCTGGCGGGCGAGGTTGAAGGCCAGCGACTGGCAGGCCATGCGCAATTCGTAAGGCAGGCGGCGGGGCGTGCGGTTGTGGCAGGCGACGAGGCCCCACAGCACCCCGTCCTTGACGATGGAGACCGACGCCGAGGCGCCCACCCCCATGTTGCGCAGATACTGGACGTGGACGGGGGAGACGGAGCGCAGCATCACGTCCGACAGATCGAGCTGCGCCAGCCCCGCCTCGGCCGGGCGGAGCGGTGCCGGCTCATAGGCCACGTCCGGGATCACCCGCACCCGGTTGCGCACATAGAGCGCGCGCGCCTGCCGGGGAATGTCGCTGCCGGGGAAATGGTGGTTGAGGAAGGAGCCCATCTCCTTCGCCTTCGCCTCGCCCAGCACCGTCCCCGCCTCGTCGTCGAGGAACTGGTAGATCATCACCCGGTCGAAGCCGGTGATGCGGCGGAACACGGCTGCCGCCTCTGCACACAGATTGCGCAGGTCCGGCGCGCGCTCGAAGCTGACCGACG
>JAYSCE010000256.1:0-4947 GCA_041915035.1 Xanthobacter sp. | reverse complement strand
TGCGCCGAGCCGCACCTCCGGCGCCGGCTCCAGCTCCACCAGAAGGCCCTGGGAGGTGCGGTGCAGAAGGGCCTCGAAAGTCTCGCTCCGCCCGGCTACGAGCCCGAGGCGGGTGACGCCGTTCTGCGGCGCCTGCTGGATGGCGGCCTGGAGCGGTGCCACCATGTCCGGGCCGAGCAGGCTTTCGAGGGTGGCGCCCAGCCACGCCTCGGCGAGCCGGCCCTCGATGTCGCCGGCGCCGCCGACCACCGTCCGGGTGCGCGGGTCTGCCACCAGCAGCAGGCCGTGCGGCTGAATGGAGCCTGGAATGTGGATGGGCTCGCGATCGCACGCGCCGAGGTCCGGCGTGGTGCGGGGCGCGGTGCTGCTGACGGAAGCGTCTTTCATCGGGGCAGTTCGCGCTCGTGATTTCTGGCCGCGGATAGTCCGCGCCGCAAGGGACCGGAGCCGGCCGCGCCCCCCGGCGAGCCCCCGATGTCCGCGCCCGCCGCCGCTAGACGAAGCGATGAGCGCGGTTTGTTCTCCCTTCATGGCACGGCTTCTGCGGCCAAGCCAAATGCCAAGTCGAAAACAATGCCGGATGCCGTACCAGGGGAAGGATTGCGTCTCGGATCGAGCGGGGCATGGGAATTGGCGCGGTTCCTGCTTAAATAGCCTCAGCCATGAAGATGAATGCCCTTACCCGCGAACTCATCGAGGCTGGCGGCATCGACGCGCTGGTGGCGCGCGACGCGCCGGAGCTTGCCGTGCTGACCGAGGCCGAGCGCGCCGCCTCCCTCCAGGCCACGCTGGCCGTGCGGCCCGAGGGGCCGGCCTGGCTCTTCGCCTACGGCTCGCTGATCTGGAACCCGACCGTGCGGGTGGAGGAGTGCCGCGTCGGCCGCATCGACGGCTGGCATCGCGCCTTCTGCCTCGAGACCGTGGTGGGGCGCGGCTCGCCGGCCCGGCCCGGCCTCACCCTTGCCCTCGATGCGGGCGGCGACTGTACCGGCGTCGCCCTGCGCCTGCCCGAGGAGGGGCTGGAGCACGAACTCTCCCTGCTATGGCGGCGCGAGATGCTGGCCGGGGCCTACGTGCCGCGCTGGCTGGAGGTGAACGATCCCGCCGGTGGGCGCATCGGCAGCGCCATCGCCTTCACCATGGATCGTACCAATCCCAATTATGCGGGCGGCCTGAGCGAGGCGGAGGTCGTGGACCGTCTCGCCACCGCGCGGGGCGCCATCGGCTCGGCTGCGGACTACCTGTTCGCCACCTGCGAGGGGCTGGCCGGGCACGGCGTGAGCGATCCCGCCCTCGACGCGCTGGCGGATGCGGTGCGCAGGCGCCGCGAGGCGCTCGACAGCCAAGGGTGACGCCGCGAGGCGCTCACCCCGCGGGACTGATGTCCGCCTGCTCGGCCCGGGCGGCGCCGGCCGCGGCCCGGCTCGCCTCGGTGCGGAAGGCCGAGGGGGCGCGCCCGAAGGTGCGGCGGAACAGCCGGTTGAAGGTGGCGATGTCGTTGAACCCGGCCTCGAACGCGATGTCCGACACCTTCTTTCCGGCACTGGCGGGATCGAGCAGGGCCGCGCCCGCATACTTCAGGCGTGCGGCGGTGATGTGCTCCCGCAACGTGGTGCCGTGCTTCTGGAACATCTTCTGGAGCGTGCGCACGTTCAGCTTGTAGCGCTGCGCCACCTGGGCGACGCCGTAATCCTGCTGGCGGCAGTTGGCGGCGATGTCGGCGAGGATGTCGCGGAACAGGTGGTCGCCGGTGGGCGGTCCGCCGTCCTCGCGCTCGCGCGCAACCGAGAGCAGGGCGAGCAGCCCGGCCTCGCAGGCCCGCGCCAAGGCCGGCGGCAGGTCGCGCCCGACGATGCACTGTGCCTGCGTGATAAGCAGCTCGACCGATCCGTCTGGATCGGTGGTCAGCGCGCCTGTGCCTGCGCCCGTCTCGCCGGCGCCTGGCGTGCGGTCGGGGGCCGCCACCAGAATCACCGACCCGGCGGGAAAGCGAATGTCGGCGCGACGCCTCACCGTTGCTAGGAACGGTACGTTGGCGGGGATCGGTTGTGTCGGTCCCTGGTCGAGCGCGATGGTGGAGGATTCGCTGGCGCGTCCGGCCAGAGTAAGGGGCAGCTCCAGTACCGTCATGCGCAGGGCGCCCAATTGTGGCGCTTCCGCACAAATAATGGCCACATTTGGTAACAGCGTCTGGCGCAGCGTTAACCGATCGTTAACCGCCTTTACCTTGTGCGCCACTGGGCCGCCACCTTGCAGTTGCGCCCGATGAGTCTGTGAATTTGACGCAGAGCAATCATGAATACTTAAATATTGCGTCTGCGAAAGCTTCTTAAAATCCTCCATGACTGGCCGTCCCGCCTCCCTTGACGTGTATACAACACGGCAAACAGAGTCTAAACGCAATCCTGACTACTAAATTACCGCCAGTTATTCTATCTTGGGCTCGGCCGTTGGGCGGTTGCGGGCAACCGTTCGGCGGCTGTTTTTGATCTAATTATCTGATTTAACATAATAAAATAGACCATGGCAGAAGTGCAACACCTCACGTGAATATGAAGAAGTTCGCATTTTGAGCAGTGATGATTCGCGTCCTGCGGAGAGGTGATTGCAGACGCTGGGTAAGTTCGCCTCAGTTCGAGGAGTGCGAAAATCGCTCCACAACCAAAGGTCGCAGATTGTGGCGGCCGAAAATGGATCCAGTCCGGCGGAGGGCATCCTCCGGCCGCATGTTGGGGGTGAAGATGGTCAATTCGGGCGGCACCATCCTGTCTGGCGTTGAGGCGCATCCTTCGGTGAACCGGGGTCGCATGCGCGCGCTGCTTCTCAGCTCCGCCCTGGCGACGGTGCTTGCGGGCGTGGTCCAGCCGGGGACGGCGAATGCGGCCTGCAGTGCCGGTGGCTTCGTCACGGTCACCTGCACCGGAACCGACAACGACGGCTACTCACTCCCCGCCATCCCTTATGGCGTCGCGCCGGCTACGGTGGTCGCCGGCTCGGGTGCGGTCATCAACAATACGGGCGCCGGCCTTACCGCGTTCAACATCTCGACGACGAGCGGCATCACCAGCAACAACGTCGGGGCGTCCTTCAGCGGCGGCGCCACTGGCATCAGCTACAACACGCTTCTGTCGATCTCCATGACCGGCTTTTCCGGCAGTGCGGTGGGCGGCACGGCTGACGGTATCAACCTGAACGGCGGGACGGGCGTCAACTTCTCGTCGCTTCCCGCCGCTTACGTCTCCGGCGGCGCCAACGGCCTCGTCATCAACGCCGGCTCCACCGCCACCGTATCGACCACCAACGGTACCTTCCTCGGTGGTACAGGCGACGGCATCAAGGTCACCACGGTCGGAGCCAACCTGATCGGCGCCGGTACCGGCACCACCAGCATCACGACCGCGGGCACGACCGTCACCGGCGGCACCAACGGCATCTCCGCCCTCACGACCGTGACCGGCGCCACCGGCGCCACCGCCACCACCACCGTCACCGCCAACGGCGGCGGAATCACGGGCGGGACCGGCGCGGGCATTACCGCCACCTCCATCGCCGCCCCGCTGAGCGGCCCCGCCGCTGCTTCGACCACGGTGCAAGGCAATTCGGACGTCACCGGCGGCGCCAACGGCATCTTCGCCGTGTCGGCGAGCCTCAACGGGACGTCCAACACCACGGTGAACGTCTCCGGCGACATCGAGGGCACCAGCGGCAACGGCATCACCGCCATCGGCGCCAGCGTCGGCGATCTGTCGGGCTTCGACCCCAACGACCCGTCCACCTGGAATTCCGCGGTCGGCACCGGCAAGGCCACCGTCGACGTCACCACCGCGGACAATGTGACGGCCGGCAATGGCACCGGCATCCTCGCGGTGGGCATCGGCACCGGCAACGACGTGAAGGTCAACGCCAAGGACAACGTGGACGCCACCGGCGGCTTCGGCGTGATCGCCGGTTCCATCGGCACCGGCGGCACGGTGGACGTGAAGACCAAGGACGTGTCCGGCACCCAGGGCGGCGTGCTCGGCTTCAACACCAGCGGCAATGTGAACGTCCACACCACCGGCACCGTGGAAGTCGCCTCGGGCGGCTTCATCGGCGTCGGTGCCATCGCCGGCGGCGACGGCAACGCGACGGTGAACTTCTCCGGCGTGATCGACCCGCCGCTGATCGGCGTCGGCGCGGTCGCCATCGGCAGCGGCACCGCCACCACCAACACCGCCGGCACCATCGATGCCGACCTCATCGGCGTTGTCGCCCTGAACGTGGGCGACGGTCGCGCGGTGGTGGACAACAACGCCTCGGTGCAGTCCTCCTCCGGCGCCACGCCGCTCCTCGGCGTCGCCGGCATCAAGGTCGGCAACAACAATGCCGGCCCCGGCGTCGACGTGGACGTAAAGAACAACGGGGTGGTCACCGACTATGCGGTGGGCGTGCTCGGCCTCGCGGTCGGCAATGGCAACGACGTGTCGGTGAACAACAAGGGCGTGGTCGATGCCGGCTTCCTCGGCGTCGGCGGCATTGTCGTGGGTGAAGGCACCGGCGTCGAGACGGTCAAGGTGCGCAACTCCGGCGCCATCGAGACCGGCGGCATCGGCGTGCTGGGCGCGGCCCTCGACCTCGGCGGCACGGGCTCCGGCACCAATGTGGACGTGAAGAATTCGGGCACCGTCACCGGCGGCTTCCTCGGCGTCGCGGGCATCGCGGTGGGCGAGGGCTCCGGCAGCACGGTGAAGGTGGTGAACTCCGGCGCCATCTCCGACAACAGCGGCGTGGGCGTGCTGGCCGGCGCGTTCGGCGACAACCACACCGTGACGCTGAACAACCAGGGCGCGGTCAATGCCGACGTCGCCGGCGTGCTTGGCATCGTCGCCGGCGACAACGCCATCATGACCGTGACCAACTCGGGCGCCATCGGCACCCAGGGCGCGGGCGTCGCCGGCCTCATCGCCG